>CAZKYR010000158.1:3379-3817 GCA_964557035.1 uncultured Bacteroides sp.
CCCAACTGCCTCATCGCCTCGGCGTGATCGGGGATGAGGAAGGGGAGCAGGATTTTGTCTATCGTCTGGTTCATGATACCTGCCACGCCGAGTATCAGCAGCGGATAGGAGTAAACCAACATCTCGCGCAAGAGCTTGGAGTTGAACGAGTAGCGCTCGGCCCGCAGCTCGGGTATCAGCATCACCAACGTCACGAGCGACGAGATGAGATTGGCCAGGAAAATATACCCGATGCCAAAATCCGGATTGTAAAACCAACCCACCGTCGCCGGCGCATGCTCGGCAAGCCACGGACACGCGATGATGAACAACAGATTAAGGCCGATATTCAACGCAATCGCTATCAGCCTGATGGACGCAAACCTGACGGGCCGCTTCTTGTAGCGCAGATAGGCAAACGGCAGCGACGTGAAGGCGTCGACACCCACGGCGATAGCC
>CAZKYR010000159.1:0-3766 GCA_964557035.1 uncultured Bacteroides sp.
GCCGCCTGACAACAACCATGTCCATGACATCTTCAACTCCACGCATGACAATGCAGATGATGGGGATGGATGACGAAATCAAAGAGTATATCCGAACATATTCGCTGAACGAGAGGTTTGATATGTCAATTGGAGAGCATGGCACTTTTGAAGCCGGTGTACGTTCGGAATTACTGAGGGTAAAGTCAGGCGAAGTCAATATGAACGGTATTCGCGAGATAGATGTCAGGTCGGGATGGCAAAATGCAATATGGGCAGGCTATGAAGGAATGTTTGGCGAACATTTCGGGATATCGGGCGGTATGCGATTCAGTCTCTTCTCAGTCTTGACAGGCAAACCGTTCAATGAGTTGGAAGCTCCTGACGGCAGGCAGCCGTTACTTGAGTCAAAGTCTTATTTCAATTCTGAGCCGCGTTTGAGTCTCAAATATATGCCGACCGGAGAACACAGTTTTAAGGCCGGCGCAGCGATGACGACACAAAATCTTCATTCGATCAGAGCTTCTACTACAAGTTTCCCGTTTGACAGGTGTGCATTGACGTCGGCTACGGTGAGACCTGAGCGCGCCATGCAGTACAGTGTGTCTTATAACGGGATGACGCCGTCGTCAGACTTTGACTGGTCGGCCGAATTGTATTATAAGGATATTGACCACGTGTATGACTATAAAGACGGCAAAACGATGATGTCTGATATTGACCTCGAGAGTATCATTCTCGGGGGGCGTGGTCGCAGTTATGGTATCGAACTGATGCTGCGCAAGAACTCAGGTGCTTTGACAGGTTGGATAGCTTATACCTTATCTCATACACAGACCAAAATACCGGGCATAAATAACGGAGCGTGGTATAACGCCTCCAATGACAGGCGTCATGATCTGGTACTGACCGGCATTTACAAGTTCAATCAAAAATGGACACTGTCAGCCATCTGGACTTACTCGTCGGGACAACCGCTCACCGCACCCGATGTGAAGTATGAACTTGACGGCATGACCTGCTATTATTATGCGTCGCGAAACGCATACAGAACCCCTGCATCACACCGTCTCGATTTATCGGCGACATGCAGACTCAAGGGGCGAAAACTCGTATCTGAGTGGTCATTCGGCATCTATAATACATATTGTCACTACAATCCTTATATTGTTTATTTTGAGGATGATGACACAAAACCATCAGGCACTCGGGCCGTTCAGCAATCGCTTTTTGGTCTCCTGCCGTTTGTCTCATACACGATTTGTCTATGAAAATCTATCCGTATATTTTGCTCACCGCCGCATTATTGACGTCATGTGAAAAAGATCTTGATTTTGAATATCGCGACATAGAGCCGATTTTGGTAATCGAGAGTGTACTCACACAAGATGGTGCGTCTGTCTACCTGACCTTGACAACACCCACCGATGAACCGATGGACAGAACACGACTGACCGATGCTGAAGTGACACTCACAGATCTCACGACGGGATATACATTTGATCTGAATTTCGATGCCGCAGGTACGTATGTCAAGAGTGCACCCGGAGAGACCGGACATGAATATGAACTTGTCGTAAAGCGTGGTGAAGAAGTCTATCGGTCATGTTCGATTATGTCGCCCGCAGTCAAATTGAACGATGTCAGATTTAATTGGGTCAAAATGCCCTATGATCATGTCGCCGTCCTGAAAATTGAAATCATTGATGCTGATGCTGCCGCCTATGGCGATTGTTATTGGGTTAAAGTCTACCGCAATGGTGAGATATATAAGTGGGCGGCAATCACTGATGACTCGACTGACGAAAATGGCATCATAAGCGGAGTGATGATGACATCGAGAATGGATCTTGACGAGGAGGATGACAATGATGCGCTGCACGACGGTGACGAGATCAAGGTGACTGTCTCTCACATCAGCCGCCGCATGAACGATTATCTCGTTGCAATAGAATCGAACTCAAACGGAGAGCCGATGTTTGACGGCTCGTTTTGTCTCGGCTATTTTTTGGCGTCACCGGTCACCTCGGTGTCTATGACATTTGACAGAGATCAGATCGAGTATTATAACTGAGAATGTCTGTAAAAAAAAGTGGGGGAGGTCGTTTGTCATGACCTCCCTCACTCAGTTATTTTTTGGAATTGGGATGGATGGCAGTCAGAGAGACTGATTATTCGCCTTCTTTAGCAGTTTCTTCTGCTTCAGTATGCTCTTCCTCGACAAATTTCGTGATTCCGGCAGCCAAAAGAGCATTATACCATTGGAAGATTTTCTTGATGTCATTGTTGTAAACGCGGTCAGCGTCATAATCGGTCACGATCTCGCCAAAGTACTCGCGCATTTTTGCGTCGCCGCCAAAGCCCTTGATATCGACGGGTTGGAGACCGGTCTTTTGGCCAATCAATTCAAACACTTCGGGGAGCGGCTTGTCCTCGTCGGTGGTGTAGATGGAGATGTCGCCCAAAGACACAATTTTGTCATGTAAGAAAGCGGGCATGCGTTTGGTTGTGCCTAACTGTTGTATGATGATAGTGTTTTTGCCACGATTGACAAGTTCATAAAGACCCGGACGGCCGGCGATTGATAAAATTTTGCGTAACATTTAATCTTAGATGTTAGTGAAAATAAAGTTCTCAAAATCGTTGTGTATAAACCAGCCGGCGACCTAAGTGCTCAAACTGCTTAAAACACACTACAAATTTAGACATTTTTGATTAAATCACCGAGATAATTCGTAACTTTGTACTATTGAAAGCAAAAATGCAATGTTAAATTTATTAAAATATCTGACGCTCCTTATAATTTCGCCCGCTAAAGGGTGGGAGGATATTGCGTTGGCGCGTCTCGACTCCAATAAGCTCTTCGGGCGTGGCTTTTTGCCGATGATTTTTTTGTGCGGTCTCTCTGCTGCCATCCGCTTTATTTATATCCCCAATGTTGATGTTTGGGAGAGTGTCATAGAAGGAATAGTGAGTGTGGGCGCATATTTTGTCACCTATTTCTTAGCTTTTTTTGTATTTAGCAGCTTTGCATCAAAATATGTGGAGGGTGACGCGGTTGACACGTCACATCTGTCGGCCTTCATCATTTTCAATCTGTCATTGCTCTGCCTGTTTGAAATATTAAGGAATGTAATCCCTGTCGAGAATGCGCTTATAAACTTTTTGCCCGTGTTTGACATTCTTATAATGTGGAAGGGTGATCGGTTCATGCACGTAAAAGATGAATACATCGGCTATGTAATGCTTTTATTCATTGCGACAATTCTCATACCGCCGACAGCCATCGAATGGATATTTAAGTCATTAATCTAAGATTGACAGCCATGGCAAAAATGAAATTTAAAGATATAAATATACAAAATCGTCGTGCCCGCTTTGACTATGCAATCAGCGAGACATTCACTGCCGGCATAGTGTTGACAGGCACAGAGATTAAATCAATCAGACTCGGCAAAGCATCGCTGACTGACACCTTTTGCTATGTCAACAATGGCGAAGTGTGGGTCAAAAACATGTATATCGCCGAGTATTTCTACGGAACATATAACAATCACACCGAACGTCGCGACCGCAAGCTGTTGTTAAACCGCAAAGAGATTCGCGAGCTCGAGAGGTTTGGCCGTGAGACCGGATTCTCTATTATTCCGCTCAAGCTTTTTATAAACGATCGCGGGCTTGCCAAACTTATCATCGGTGTTGCCCGAGGTAAAAAAGAATACGACAAGCGTCAGTCAATCAAAGAGCGTGAGACCAAGCGAGAGCTGGCGGGCATGTTCCGCAGATA
>CAZKYR010000160.1:0-3684 GCA_964557035.1 uncultured Bacteroides sp.
CTTGCCCGCGCCGGGGACACCGGTGATGCCGATGCGGCGCGAGTTGCCCGAGTGAGGTAGGCATTTCTCGATCACCTCCTGAGCGATGGCCTGATGCTCGGGGATGAGGCTCTCGACGAGGGTGACGGCGCGCGACAGCGTGGTCACATCCCCCTTGAGGATACCCTCGACAAGGTCAGAGGCCGACGGCAGTTCGCGACGGCGACGCGATTTAAAGTATGGGTTGACCGACGGGGGTTGCGCTACGCCGCTGTTGACCTGCAGGCCGGTATATTTTGAGTCGTTTTCGGGGTGTTCCATGGCTATAAATATTGTGCTGACAAAGATAAGCAAAAATCGGCAGACTGCAATCATTTGCGGCCAAAGTCGGCCGGAATTTCGCCCCACGCCTCAGTGTCCCATTTGAGTACCTGATTTTTGGGCGTATGTGTCTGTATCCATCGGTCGGCGCGCTCGAGCAGCTCAAAAATGCGCCCGTTGGTGGCTGTGCGGGTGAGTGTGGATTTGTGCCCGCGGTTGCGCAGCCATGCCAATGCCGTGCGGCTGTCGCTGTACACGGGCGTGGTCGTGTCATGCTGTTTGTCGAGCATCGCCAGCACATGTATCAGGGCTAAATATTCGGCAATGTTGTTGGTGCCCCCGTCTTGCGGACCAAAGTGGAACAGCTCGGCGCCGGTGGCCACCTGCACGCCGCGATATTCCATCGGCCCCGGATTTTTTGCGCATGCGCCGTCGACGGCTATCGCATCGGGGCGTATCTCGGGGTGGGCTACAAAGTCGGGGAGCACCGTGCCCTGAGGTGTGACAACGCGGTTGTCGGGCTCATGCTCGAACACTGACTTGATGAAGTTTATATGCTCGCTCGGCGAGCCTCTGAAGGCTTCTGTGGCCTTGGTCTGCGACTCAAACGATTTGTATCTGGCGTTGGGATACCCTTCGACTTGCGCCTTGCACTCCTCCCACGAGTCATATATGCCGGGAGCATGACCCTCCCAGACCACATAAAATTTGCGTTTTTGCATCTGTCGGTCTGTGTGTTATGAAAACTGGAGGAACAGGTTGATGTCGGTGTGACGCACTCCGGCCGATTTGGCCGCCTCGGGGTTGACCGCCTTGCCCAAGAATGTCAGGGCTGCCCCCTGCAGACCCTTTGAGAGCTTGAGGGCATTGGTGACACCCTCGCACGACACAACCTCGCGGAGCATCGTCAGCAGGGTGTCAGAGAGTGCCATGGCGGCGGTGCGGGGCACGGCGTTGCCGGTGTTGACAAGGCACACGCGAGTGTCGACGGGGATGTCGCGCACGCTGATGCGCGACAAGTCGGCCTCGGGGAGTGACGTGAAGGTGTCGCGGTTGGTGCGTCTGAGGTCCATCGCGATCACGCCCGCTTTGAGTCCGCGCATCATCTCGGCATCGATGGTGAAGTCGCCGCACGACGAGGTGACGATGACCATGTCGGCCGTCGCCAGCGCGCTGTCGAGCACACGGCGGTGGAGCGTCGACCCGATGACCTGTTGGCCGAGCTGCTGCATGGCGTCGCGCAGACAGTAGGTGTCGTTGTCAAACATCTTGACTATCGCGCCCAAGCCCGATGCCGACCTGGCTGCCGCGCGTGCGGCGATGTCCGAGCCGATGATGGTGACCTCGCACGGGATGACGCCCGAGATGCCGCCGGGTAGTATCCCCTTGCCGCGGATGTCGGCCATCATCGAGGCGGCGATGACCATGGCGGCGCGTCCGTCTATTTCGCTGAGTATGTCGGCAAACGGCCTGTTGCCGCGGCTGTCGGTGATGAGGTCGAGCGCGATGGTGACGACGGCGCGTTCAAGCAGGTGGCGGTACACCTCGCGATGTTCCGCACCGAACCCCGACATGGTGAGCAGCATCGCTCCGCGGCGCATGGCCGACACGTCGGTCGGCGAGGGGAGCGCAATGTGGATGACGATGTCGCATTTTAGCGCTTCTTCGCGTGTGACAATCATCACGCCGCGCCGGCTGTATGCGTGGTCGGTGTAGTGTATCACCGTGGCCGCATCCTTTTGCATCTTGACGATAAAACCGTTCTCGACAAGCTGTCCGGCGGCCTCGGGGGTCAGTGCAAACCGGTTGTCGTGGGCACATGCGGGGAGGCCGATGGTGAATCGGCGGCGCCCCTGGACGGTCGCAGCCTCACACGGCTGTGGGGTGGGGGTCATCTCAGTCATTTGACATATATTTGTTGATAAATTTCTGCACCGTTGCCGCGATTTCCTCTTCGTTTTCGAGAAACGACGAGTCAAACCGGTGATGTGCAAGCTCATAAAATTTGCGGCGCGACTCGATGGCCTCGTCGATGAACGACTCAATCTCGTCGGGCGACATCTGCGCTATCAGCGGACGCTTGGCCGCTCCCTCGATCAGACGGCTCATCAGACGGCCGCGGTTGGCCTCGAGCAACACGGTGAGGCCGTTGTCGTTTATCCACGCCATGTTGCCTTGGCCGCATGGTGTGCCGCCGCCGCAGGCAATCACGGCATTCTCAAGCGAGGCTGTCGACAGCAGGGCTTCGCGCTCGAGTTGGCGGAATCTCTCCTCGCCCAACGTGTCAAATATGCGGCCGACGCTCATGCCGGCACGTAGCTCCACCAGCTCGTCGAGGTCGACAAACCGGCGGCCTGTATATGCGGCTAATGCCCGGGCAAGCGTCGTCTTGCCCGAGCACATATAGCCTATCAGATAGATGTTTTGCAATTTCACTTGCCGCCGTTGTTCTGCGCCTTGAGCAGGTCGCGGATCTCGGTCAGCAACACCTCTTCTTTTGTGGGAGCAGGGGGAGCGGCAGGCGCCTCGGCCTCTTTTTTCTTAAACTTCATGATCACGCGCAGTGCCACGAAGATGCTCAGGGCGATGATGAAGAAGTCGACGATATTCTGGATGAACATGCCATAGTTGACTGCTACCTCCTCGATGGCGGCCACTCCCTCGGCAGTCGCCTCACGGCCGTTGACGATCACATATTTGAGGTTCTTGAGACCGTCACCGCCTGTGGCCATTGACACGACCGGCATGATGATGTCGTTGACAAGCGAGCTGACGATTTTGCCAAAAGCACCGCCGATGATAACACCGACCGCCATGTCGATGATGTTGCCTTTCATGGCAAACTCTTTGAAGTCAGATAGAAATTTTCCCATATAAATAAAAAGTTAAAATTTTTCACACTTTTGCGACCGCAGCGCGTGTCCGCTCTCTTTAAACGCCGCCCCGGCACAAAATGTTCGCCCCGGCGGCCACGTTTTTACTGCCGCTACAAAATTACAGAAAAATTTCTTTATTTTTTTACAACTAACATGGATTTTTAACGAAATATTTAGTAATTTTGCGGTGAAATTCAAAGACAAAAGCGCACTTTGCTTGTTATAAGGGCAGTGTCATCTGTCTGACAGATGTTTTGTACAAATAATAAGGTAATTAAGGACAACACTTTTATTATAAATTTTTATTATGACTAAAATTGGTATCAACGGCTTTGGCCGTATCGGACGTTTTGTGTTCCGTGCTTCAACAAAGCGTGACGACATCGAGGTAGTGGCTATCAACGACCTCCTCCCCGTCGACTACATGGCTTACATGCTCAAATACGACACAATGCATGGTCGTTTTGACGGCGAGGTAGACTTTGACCTCGAGAAGAGCGAGCTCATC
>CAZKYR010000161.1:0-2168 GCA_964557035.1 uncultured Bacteroides sp.
GAATTCCTTAACGAGAGTCTTGAGATCGTCAACGTCGAGCTCGGTGTCGAGTTTTACACCTTTGGCCTCTTTGACTTTGTCCATGATCTCTTCAAACGGATCGATGTCTTCCTTGCTCTTAGGTTTCATGCCGAGCACTACGTCGCCATACATCTGTACGAAACGGCGATAGCTGTCCCAAGCAAAGCGGGGATTGCCGCTCTTCTCTGCGAGTGAAGCCACGGTTGCGTCATTCATGCCGAGGTTGAGGACGGTGTCCATCATGCCGGGCATAGATGCGCGGGCGCCTGAGCGTACTGAGACGAGGAGGGGGTTTGAGGGATCGTTGAATTTTTTGCCGGTTATGCCTTCTACGTGGTTGATGGCTTTCTCGACATCGCTTTTGATGCGTTTGATGACTTCGGCTTTGCCATACTGTGTGTACTCGTTGCAGACCTCGGTTGTGATGGTGAATCCGGGGGGAACGGGCATGCCGAGCAGGTTCATCTCAGCCAGATTGGCGCCTTTGCCGCCCAGGAGGTTTCGCATTTCTGCATTACCTTCGGCTTTGCCGTCGCCAAACGTATAAACTCTTTTCATAAATGTGAAATATTTAAATATACTTGTTTGATATTGTGTTCGTTTTGGTAATCAGTTGTTTTATAGAGGTTTGAGAGAGCGGGCGGCGTTTTGAACCGCTTTTGACGATGTTTTAGAATGCAAAGTTACTATTTTAGTGTGAAAGATAAAAACATAAATAGTGCTTTTTGTGCGCTTTTGCGATTTTTTTGTCGGAAGTTTGTGTCCATTTGGGCAATTGTGAGTAATTTTGTAGCGTAGATAAAAAGTTTTTATTAATTGATGTCACGAAAAAGGAAAGAGTTGCCTGTACTTGAGGGCGTTAAAATAGAATCGGTGGCCGCAGAGGGTAATGCGATCGCACGTGTTGACGGGTTGGTCGTGTTTGTGCCCTATGGCGCGCCGGGTGATGTGGCTGACATAAAGCTTACACGTAAGAAACATTCGTTTGCCGAGGGGCGGATCGAGCGGCTGATCACACCGTCAGAGCTGCGCATCGAGCCGCAATGCGCTCATTTCGGGCTTTGTGGCGGCTGTCGCTGGCAACATTTGCCCTATAAATGTCAGCTTGAATATAAGCAGCAGCAGGTTGTGGATGCGCTTGAGCGTATAGCGAAGGTCGAGTTGCCTCAGATCAGTCCGATCCTCGGGTCGGCAAGGACGTTTGAGTATCGCAACAAAATGGAGTATACATTCTCGAACAAGAAGTGGCTGACACGCGAGCAACTTGATTCAGGAGTCGAATTTGATGACCGCACGGCTGCCGGATTTCACATTCCGGGAGCTTTTGACAAGGTTCTTGACATCGAGTGTTGTCATTTGCAAGATGATTTGGGCAATCGCATCAGGGAGTTCGTGAAGCACTATGGCCGTAAAAACGGTCTGACCTTCTTTGACTTGAGATCGCAGACAGGCTTGTTGCGTACGCTGATGATACGCATTGCATCGACGGGCGAAGTGATGACGGTGATGTCGTTTGGCGCTGATGAGCCTGAGAATATCAAGGCGTTGCTCGAGGCGATGGTAACCGCTTTTCCCGAGATTACATCGTTGCAATACGTGATCAATACCAAGGCGAATGACACGATTGCCGACCTCGATATAAAGGTTTTTGCGGGGCGCGAATACATAGAGGAAGAAATGGAGGGGCTGAGATTCAGGATCGGACCCAAATCGTTCTATCAGACAAATTCGGCGCAGGCGTATGAGCTCTACAAAGTTGCACGCGAGTTTGCCGACCTCAAGGGTGACGAGCTGGTCTATGATTTGTACACCGGCACCGGCACGATCGCCAATTTTGTGTCACGTCAATGCCGCAAGGTGATTGGCATCGAGTATGTACCTGAGGCTATTGAGGATGCGAAGGTCAACGCCCGTGTCAACGGGCTTGACAACACGTTGTTCTTTGCCGGTGACATGAAGAACGTGCTGACCGATGAATTTGTCGGGCAATATGGCCGTCCTGACGTGATGATTGTCGACCCGCCTCGTGCAGGCATGCATGCCGATGTTGTCAACGTCATCATGAATGCAGAGCCTGAGAGGATTGTCTATGTTAGTTGCAATCCGGCTACGCAGGCACGCGACATCGCGTTGCTCGATTCAAAGTA
>CAZKYR010000161.1:2178-3661 GCA_964557035.1 uncultured Bacteroides sp.
AAGGTGCAGCCCGTCGACATGTTCCCGCATACTCATCATGTTGAGAATGTGGTGAGACTCGTCAGATGCTAAGAGTCTGTCCCTTAACATATATTGTGGGACAGGCGCTAAAGGTTGGAGTTGTAGTATTGAGGATCGCCTGTGACTTCGTCGCCGATAAAGTCGGGGATGGAGAATTGAGCATCGGCGTCAGGCAATTCGATTTCGGCGACAACAAGTCCGGCGTGCGAGCCGGCAAACTCGTCTATCTCCCATCGGTTGTTGTCGTGCATGACGATGAAGCGGGTCTTGTCGATGATTGTTCCGGGACAGAGAGCGAGCATCTGACGTGCGTCTTCAACCGGGATGGCGTATTCCCACTCGTCGCGCACACAGCCTTGGTTGCGTCCCTTGACAGTGAGCATGGCTTTGTCGTCGCGAATGCGGATGCGGACGGTGCGATCGGGCTTGCGGCATAGGTAACCCTGACAGATCATGCTTTGCGAGATCGCCAGAGTTTTGTATGACTGATTTTTGACTAAGAATTTTCGTTCAATTTCTTTTGCCATAATTTTTGATTTGAGACTGCAAAGTTACAACATATCGGGCTTTTTTAGACTGCTGTCTGTCGGTTTTGTGCTGGTTTTATCGGCAACCGGACGTCTTGCAGCCCAGGATGCCGACCGCTGGCAGATAGATCTCAATGAAGTTGTGGTCCAGAAGAATAAAGAGCACTATTCAAAGCGCGGCAATCGAGCCGTGGCGTTGATTGACAGCGTCAGACGCACGCGACATCTCAATGACCCTCGCAGGCATGACAACTATAGCTACACCATGTATGAACATATAGGCGTAGCTCTTAATAACGTGGCTGCAGATGACGAGCAGTCAGGGTTGATGAAAAAGTTCCCTTTCTTGCGCGAATATGTCGACACGTCGGCCGTGACCGGGCGACCTATTCTCAATATTTCTGTAAAAGAGAAAACATCGACGGTCTACTACAGACGCGATCCAGAGAGCGAAAAAGAGTATGTGACAGGCATTTCGCGAGCGGGAATCGATGAGATGGTCGACCAGGAGAGCATGCAGACGTTGCTCAACGATGTGCTGCGCGAGATTGATATTTATGATGCGGATATCAACATTTTGCAAAACCGTTTTGTCAGTCCTTTGTCGCCGTTGGCTCCTGATTTTTATAAATTTTATTTGGGTGACACAGTGAACGTCGGGGGAGAAAGGTGTGTGCGCGTAAGTTTTGTGCCTCGCAACAATCGCACGTTCGGCTTTACGGGCAATCTTTTTGTCGCGGTCGGTGACTCTACTTTTTTTGTGAAAAAAGTGTCTATGAATGTTGCCAAGGCAATCAATCTCAATTTCATAGATCATCTTGAGCTGCGTCAGGAGTATGAGCGTGGCAAAGACGGGTCGCGATATAAGGTGTCAGATGATATGGCAGCTGACATAAGTGTCATCAAGGGGACCCAGGGTCTGTCGCTGTCACGAC
>CAZKYR010000162.1:0-3658 GCA_964557035.1 uncultured Bacteroides sp.
AGTCACTCAAGGACCTCAAGCTCACCATCACTGCAAAAGCAGGTGAGAACGGTGTCATCTATGGCTCTGTAGGCGCCGCTCAGATCGCTGAGGAGCTCGAGAAACTCGGCAAAGCCGTTGACCGCAAAGCCATCGAGCTCACACCCGTCAAGACTCTTGGCGAGCACAAAGCTAACATCATCCTCCACCGCGAGGTTAGCGTTGAGCTGCCGTTTGAGGTTGTAGCCGAGACAGTTGAGGAATAATCACCGATTCCCTATCCCATCCTAAATACCTTTAGAGGGCGTGTCAGAATCTCTGACGCGCCCTCGTTTGTTGTTGACAATGGGACTTCACCTGCGACAAACCCGTGGATGGCAACCTAAGACACTGATTATCAGGAGGATGCACGAGCCGTGCGTCCCTACACCATCCGGGTGGGCGGGGGGATCAGACGCCGGTGGCCTTGAGGTAGAGGCCGGTGCGCTCTGAGAGGCCGAACAGGAGGTTCATGTTGTGGACGGCGGTGCCTGAGGCGCCTTTGATGAGGTTGTCGATGACTGTGACGATGAGGAGCTTGCCGTCAATTTTGTCGAGATAGATGAGGCATTTGTTTGTGCCGATGACGTCTTTGAGGTCGGGCATCCGGTCGATGACAAATGTGAAGTTGTGGTCGGAATAGTACTCTTCGTAGAGCTGTCGGATGTGCGCGAGGTCGATTGGACAGTCGAGATAGACTGCTGTGATGATGCCGCGCGAGAACGGCCCGCGCATGGGGATGTGGTTGATCTGGGGGTCGACCGAGTTTTGGAGTGCCTTGAGGGTCCGCTCAATCTCGGGCTGGTGTGAGTGGGAGAATGGGCGATAGACGGTCATGTTCTCGTTGCGATAGCTGTAGTGGCTGTGAGGCTGCGGACGTGCGCCGGCGGTGGTGCTGCCGGTGACGGTGGTGACGTGCAGAGGGGAGTTGATGAGCAGATTTTTGGCAAGGGGTAGCAATGCCAGCTCGACGCCCATGGCGAGGCATCCGGGGCAGGCGACCCGGGTGGCGCCGCGCACGAGGGGCTTGCGGTTGAGTTCGGGGAGTCCGTAGACATATCCGTGTCCGTCCTCGGGGTTGCGGAAGTCGGCCGAGAGGTCGATGACTTTGACGCGGTCGGGAATGCCGGCATGCGACAGGAATTCGCCCGAGACGCCGTGCGGGAGGCATGAAAAGAGGACGTCGATCTCGTCCCAGTCGGTTGTGTCGGTGAAGCACATGTATGTCTCGCCGGCCAGACCCTGGTGGACGTCTGACAAGAGGATGCCGGGGCTCGATTGACTGTGTACCCAAGCGAGGGCTACATCGGGGTGGTTGAGCAAAATTCTGATCAGTTCGCCGGCCGTGTATCCGGTGCCGCCGACTATGCCTGTGCGTATCATAATGTTGGTTGTTTGTGGGTTTATAGGGGCAAATTTAGACATTTTTTTGTAATTTTGCATTATCAATTACACGACAACCGATGAAAATAGCAATTATAGTGGCGATGGAGTCAGAGCTGAGTCTGCTGCTGCCACTGCTCGACAGCGAGCACACCGTTGAATACAAGGGTTTTAAATTTCATTGCGGTCACATGGGGCGTCACGACATCGTGGTGTCTAAATGTGGCATCGGCAAGGTGAATGCGGCCGTAGGCGCGGTGACTCTGATAGACCGTTTTGAGCCCGACATGGTCATCAACAGCGGCGTGGCGGGTGGCACGGGCGCGTCGACACATCCTCTTGACATCATTGTCGCCACCGGCATCGCCTACCACGACGTGTGGTGTGGCCCGGGGACTGTCGAGGGGGCGGTGCAGGGCTTGCCGGCGATACTGCCTGTCGACCCTGAGGTGCTGACGCTCGACTGTCTCGCGCCGGGCCACGGGCTGCACCACGGCCTGATCGCCTCGGGCGACCGTTTTATCTCAACAGCCGGTGAGGTTGAGAAAATCAACCGCGTGGTGAAGGGAGCCGTGGCCTGCGACATGGAGTCGGGCGCCATAGCTCAGACATGCCTGCTGCACGAGGTGCCGTTTGCCTGCATACGTGTCATCAGCGACACGCCGGGACAGGCTGACAACATCGCGCAATATGAAAACTTCTGGAGCGACGCGCCCCGCCGGACATTCGGCGTGCTCAAACAGGTCATTGCCGCCATGCCGTGAAAGATCTCAAGGCTGTCAAGGGGACACACTACATCCGCCGCCTCATCGAGGAGGGGGAGCATGAGACGCAAGACTTCAAGTATCTCATCTCGGACGCGCGCAAAATCGCGCGGTCGCTGTCGGCGTTTGCCAATCACCGGGGCGGCCGCCTGCTGATAGGCGTGAAGGACAACGGCGTGGTCGCCGGGGTGCGCAACGAGGAGGATATCTACATGATTGAGCAGGCGGCTCAGCGCTACTGTCGCCCTGAGGTCGAGGTGCGCTTCACCGCATTCAAGGTCGAGGGGGGACTGCATGTGATACGTGCCGAGGTCGACCCGGTGAGCATTCCGCCGGTGTGCGTGGATGAGGGGGACGGGCGACTGGTGGCCTACTATCGCGTGGCCGACAGCAATGTCACCGCACCCGGGCTCATGGTCGAGGCGTGGCGGATAGCGGCCTCGACGCGCCCGTTGTCGCTCGACACTGTCGACAGCGGCATAGTCCGCGCGGTGGCTGAGGCCGACAAGCCGGTGACGCTGCGTCACATCATGCTGGCGTGCCACCTGAGCGAGAGAGACGCGCAGGCACGCACGGCCGCACTCATCGCCACGGGTGCCTTAGGCTTGCGCCATGTGGGTGGCACGTTTGTGGTGGTGACGGGCGAATAAATCCAAGAAGTGCTAAAGTTTGTTAAATTTTGCTAAAGTTTTTGCGATAGACTTGGCCGCTTTACATCTTTTTAAAAATATTTCACTACTTTTGCAGCAGAGAACAGTGGAGGAGGCGGCGGCTTCCTCCGCGTTGTTATATAGCCACAAAAAATCAAAAGATGATAAATAAAGAAACAGTCACCGAGGCCGTCAAAGAGGCAATCAAAGACACCGACCTTTTTTTGGTCGACGTCATTTTTAAGCCTGCCGACTCAATCATAGTGGAGATCGACTCGCCGACGAGCCTCGACATAGACACCTGCTCGGATGTGACCCGCAAGGTGCACGAGCTGCTTGGCGAGGAGCTTGACGACTACGATGTGGAGATAGGATCGGCCGGCGTGACGGCCCCTTTCAAGGTGCGTGAGCAATATCTCAAAAATCTTGGCAAAGATGTGGAGGTGCTGACAACCGACGGCCGGAAGCTGCGCGGTGTACTCACCTCGGTCGACGACGAGACATACACCATCGCTGTCGACGTCAAGGTGAAGAATGAGGGCGAGAAACGTCCGCACATCGAGCAGCAGGCTCAGACGCTGCGCTTTGACGCGACAAAACGCATCACACGCGAACTGAAATTCTGATAACCCAACCGATAACAAAATCACATAAAATAAAGCAATGGCAAAGAAAGAGGAAATGCCCAACATGGTCGAACTCTTCGCCGAGTTCAAAGAGCATAAGAACATCGACAACACCACGCTCATCAGCGTGCTCGAGGAGTCGTTTCGCAATGTGCTGGCGAAGATGTTGGGCTCAGTCGAGAATTTTGACGACATCATGAACCCCGACAAGGGCGAC
>CAZKYR010000163.1:0-3658 GCA_964557035.1 uncultured Bacteroides sp.
CGAGTGACCGCCGAGACCGTCTTTCACCTCCATGCGGAAGTAGTGATAGTCGGTCGGAGTCATCGAACGCTCATATTTAAATGTGCAGACAGTGTCGATGCCGCCGGCACAGCCGACAAACACCTCAGCGTCATCCTCAGAGTCGAGGTTGAGGAGGATAGAGCCGGTGATCATCCCTTTTTCAAGACCAAAGGCACCTGTCATGCCGGTCTCCTCGTCGACTGTCACGAGAACCTCGAGCGGGCCGTGCACCAGGTCGGGGTCGATCAGGGCTGCCAGCGAAGCGGCCACGCCGATGCCGTTGTCAGCGCCGAGTGTAGTGCCGTCGGCACGCACCCAGTCACCGTCGACGATGGTGTGGATCGGCTCGTTGTCAAAATCAAACTTGTGGTTTGACTCACACACCATGTCCATGTGACCCTGCATGATCACTGTCGGAGCATTCTCATGACCGGGGGTGGCGGGCTTGGTCATCACCACGTTGCCGACCGCGTCAGTGCGCACGGCGATATTGTGTTTAGCGGCGAAGTCGAGCAGGTATTGGCGGATTTTCTCCTCTTTTTTAGAGGGGCGCGGCACTTTGGTGATCTCGTCAAAAATGCGGAACACCAATTCAGGTTTAAGGTCTTTTACTTCCATGTCGGATGTAGCGATTAATTGTTAGGTATTATTAAAAAAATTGGTTCAATTCAAAACGAATGTTAAAACGTTTTTAAATTCAGCACTAAGGTACAAAATAAAATTGAATTGAGACCGATTTGTCGCAAAAAACTTATTAAATTTGCACCAAAATTGATCAAAGGCATGTTATTGACATTGATTTTAACAGTCATCCTGGTCGGCATAGCCATCGTGCTGTTGGCCGTTAAAGTCTTGTTTGTCAAAGGGGGACGCTTCCCCTCGGGACATGTCCACGACCTGCCGCAGCTGCGTCGACGCGGAGTCGCGTGCGCCGCCGCCCAAGCAAAAGCAAATAAAAAGAAAACAAACTGAATATAATATCAAATGAAAAAAACAGCTTTGATTGTCGCCGCCGCCATGCTGGCGATGACCGCCTGCTCAGAGTCAGCCTCTACGTCAACCTCATCGGCAGCTGCCGAGTCGACCTCAACCGTCCGCCCTCAGAGCGAGGACTTTGAGCCCACAACCAACATCCGCTACTACAACATCGACACCATCCAAAAAAACTATCGCCTCTGCATCGAGGCTCAGGAACTCACTCAAAAACTCAGCGCCGAGTATCAGCAGCTCGAGTATAACCTCGGCTCAGCCTCACAGCGCGAGCAGCAGCAATTTCAAGAAAAGCTGCAATCAAACCAATTCATGACCGAGACCGAGGCACAATCTGCCTACAACACTGTCATGCAAAATGCGCAAGGCTATCAAAACCGTCTGCTCCGCCGTCAAAACGAGATAGCCGAGCAGCTCAGCGCCAAACAAAAAGAGCTCGAGGACTCGATCAACAACTTCCTCACCGTCTACAACAACGAGCACCACTATGACGCCATCCTTGTCAAGAGCTTTGGCGACCACTTCAACCCCAAGCTCGACATCACCGACGAGATCCTCAAAGGCCTCAACGACCGCTATAAAGGCGCAAAAGAAGAGACAAAGGCCGATGCCGCCGCAGCCTCAACAAAACCAGCTGCCAAAAAATAACCGATAGTCACAACAATACAAATCGCGAGCTGTCCCCCACCGGGCAGCTCGCTTTGTTTTATCTCATTTTACCCTATACTTTTGCCATGCTCCATGCACCCATATGCTCATGCGCCAAATTTATTTTTAAATTTTTATTAAAAAAAAATTTGCACGTCAAAAAAAATCGTAACTTGCAGCCGATTTAAAATTTTTGCTGAATAGCAACTATTTTTAAACAATCGTCAGCAAGGAAATCCGCACACATACTAACCCACAGCAATCAGGAGTCAGACCTATCTGCCCGGTGAGTTGAAATAAACACGTTTAACCAATAAAATCATTCGTTATGAAAAGAGTAATCAGAATATTTGCCACCATGATATTGTTGGTCGTGGGGACAACCGTCGGGGCTCAAGAGCGCTATAACGGCACAGGTATCAAAGCTTTTGGCGATTTCTACTCTATTAGTAATATTCCTGTCGGTAATAGATTTATCAAATCGGTTTATTTACCTGATATAGAAGAAATACATTGTGGAGCCTATTTGGATACACCAAATTTAGAGTCAATAGAAATCGGTCGTGACACACGCACGGACAAAATATACATGTACTCGTATGGCAGTTTCTTCTCATCAATATTCCCCCACAGTATCAATGACACAAACAATACATTGACTGAATTTGTAATGTATCAGCCGGGTTGGTGTGAAAACCCATACGATTGTTATTGGGCCTACCCGTCGCAGCTTACATTTGTCCCATACGGCTTAGGATCCGGGTTCAAAAATCTTGAGCGCGTCATCCTGCCCGAAGCGGCGCAGTGTATTCAACGCTGCTTTAATGAGTGTCCAAAATTGGAGACAATAGCCATCCCCGCGTCGACAGGTTTTATAGGTGACAGCTTCAACGACTGTGCATCGCTGCGCGAGATCAGAGTTCACACCGGCTATGTGCCCGAAATATCAGACTCGTTCACAAAGTTGGCTGAGGATGCGGTGATCTATGTACCATGTGGTTTCAAGGAGGTGTATGACCGTAGTCTCTGGGGCGAATTAGGCTACCCGATTGTAGAGGACGAAGAGTATGACTGCGGTTACACGCCGACTCAATTGCCATTCAAAGGATGCGAGATGCTTGACGGCAGCGTGGTAGACAATGCTTCGGGAATCGTACTGTCCGAGGGCAAACGCTTTGGCAACGCACACTATCATTTTGAGGGCTTTGACGCAGACGGCGAGCCTTTGTTTTTCAATGATGCACTTGGCCAAAAGGAAAGCGGACACCTCGAACACTTTGGTGATGTAGGGGGCTCATGTGACATCGACATCGCAGATTATGTGCTGTGCGGCGCCGATCACTTCGATTGTAGTCACCCGCATCTGTGGCTGTCAGAAACAGTTGAGCGCATAGGTGCTTACGTCGGGGCCTACAACGAGTATGTCCACGTCAGCGCAAAAGGATATGAATACCCGGGCCTGTTTAACGAAGGCCTAAAGATTATCGGCCGCAAAGCGTTCTCACACTCAAGCGTCGGAGGCGAAATCACCCTCCCGTCGACTCTCGAGTATATCGGGGACGCGGCGTTTGATGCAAGCAACCTGAAGAGGGTGCGCTGCGCGGCAATGACACCCCCGGTGTGTGGCGACGAGAGAGTGTTCGGTGACAAATCAAACCTGACGCTGATGGTAGTCCCGGGCGCGAAGGAGGCATACGCTACCGCACCGGTGTGGAGCTCGTTTGGCGTAATCACCGAGGACGCATCACTACTGTCGGTCAACGCTGTGATAGCTGACAGCATCGCGGCCGAGGCCGAGTACTACACCATCGATGGCCGCCGAGTGCAGCCCGAAGCCATGACCCGCGGCCTCTACATCATCCGCCAAGGCGCGACGGTAACAAAAGTCATCAGATAGACAACGCCGAGTCACAAAACAATTCAACAATAAATGCGCCGGTAGCTCCTCGCCGCCGGCGCATTACGTTTGTTGTATCCCCGTGGGGAGTCGAACCCCAAT
>CAZKYR010000164.1:0-3657 GCA_964557035.1 uncultured Bacteroides sp.
CGCGGTTGATCAGGTCAATCAGACGGCCGGGGGTTGCCACGACAATCTGTACGCCCTCGCGCAGGGCTCTGATCTGGCTCTCGATGCTCGATCCGCCATAGACGGGGAGCACCTTGACATCGGGCATATATTTTGAATAGTCGGCCAAGTCTCCGGCGATCTGCAGGCAGAGCTCGCGCGTTGGGGCGAGGATGAGGGCCTGGGGGCGTCGGTCGTCGGCATTGATGCGTTGCAGCACGGGGAGTCCGAATGCCGCTGTCTTGCCGGTGCCGGTCTGTGCCAGCGCCACCACATCGTTGTCGGCGGTCAGCAGGTGTGGAATCACCAGTTCTTGTATCGGCATCGGGTTTTCATAACCCATCTCCTCTATAGCGCGACGCAAATCTTGATTTACGCCTAATTCTTCAAATGTCTTCATATACTTATTCTTTTGTTTGCGGTCTTTATGAGTCTACCGCCTATATAACGCTTTGAACGGCCATTTTGATTACCAGCCACCCGAGGCTCCGCCGCCGCCTGTCATGCCGCCGCCAAAGCTGCCTCCCGAGAAGCCGCCGCCCCCACCTCGGCCAAAGCCGCCTCCGCCGGGGATGATGAGAGGTGTAGCTGATGCCGTAGCGGGTATTTTGTAGCGTTTTGAGGTGCGATGTTTGCAGTTGAGGCAATTGTAGGTTTTCACGCCCTCTCCCTCGGTGCGCGATGTGGGACGACGCGTGATGCGGTCAGACTCGAGGTAGGCGGCTCGCGAGCCGCAGTTGTGGCAAACCGAGTATTTTGTAGTGCGGTTGGTGTAGGGGATGATGTCGGTCTCGCCGCAGTTGGGGCAGAGCCACACGTCATAGTCGACCGAATTGATTTTTTCCTCGGTGTCTTGTGCCGGAGTGAGGTAGAGATTGTCGGTCTCCTCGTCGAGACGGTTCATCGGTGTGCCGCAGTTGGGGCAGTTGCACCTTTTCTCGCGGATATACCTCTGTGCCAGCATCAACAGCAGTAGCGCCGGCAAGCCAAACCCGATTGAGGCAAATGTCAGGATGATATAGATAGTGCGATAGCGTTCGAGAGCGCGATAGCGTTCAAAACGTGTCTTGTGGCGCGTGGCCACGAATGTCCACAGCAGCAACAGCAACATGCCGACACCGGCCGATGCCGACAATCCAAGGAATAGCTTGAAAAATTCATCGGCGTCGTCATCTCCCCCCGCGTCGTTTGTATATTGAGACAGCAGCTCGTCGGCCGAGCTCTCGTCAGTCATCACGGCGTGGAGTACCTGCACACCGTCGGTGATTCCTTTAGCATAGTCCTCTTCGCGAAAGGCCGGAAACATCACGTCGCGCAAGATGATGCCGCAGCGTGCATCTGTGAGGATCCCCTCGGTGCCATAGCCTGTGCGGATGACGGCTTTGCGGTCATCGCGGCTCACCACCATCAGCACTCCGTTGTCTTTATCTTTTTTGCCGATTTTCCATTTGTCGAAAATCTCGGTGGCATAGTTGTCGATATCCCATCCCGACATGTCTTTCACCACTACCACAGCCGGCTCGGCCGAGGTGCGGGCCCAGATGTCGCCTAACAGCGAGTCGAGGCGAGTCAGAGATTTGGTATCGAGAATATTGTCGGGGTCAGACACATAGCGCGTGCGGTTGGCGACATGTACGTTCGGCACCTCGTCGGGGGTGCGTGCCGACATGCTCGCTATGGCGACGGTTATTGCGAAAATTGCTGTAAAAATGTGCTTGATTTTCATTGCTTTATACGTCCGGCAGACTGAGGCCGTTGAGTTTTCTGAACAAATCGAGGGCGTAGATGTCGGTCATGCCCGACACATGGTCGAGCACGGCCTGTATTTTAGTGAACAGGTCGGGAGAG
Source organism: uncultured Bacteroides sp. (assembly GCA_964557035.1). GTDB lineage: Bacteria > Bacteroidota > Bacteroidia > Bacteroidales > Muribaculaceae > CAZKYR01. The sequence continues at coordinate 1,867 of CAZKYR010000164.1, forward strand.
TGCACGTCATATTGCTGCGGCACTTTTGAGAGGAGCAGACGCGAGTAGTTGAGTGTCGGGTTGACGACGGCATGTATCAGCTTTGACAACAGGTAAGAGATGATGCGGTTGCCTGCAAGCTCGATGTCGACAACGTCGGGGGCGCAGTAGATGCGCGACCATGACACGTCGTTGCAGCGCGAGTAGGCGGCGGCTTCAAACGCAGGGATGTGCGACAGCAGCGAGCCCTCATAGCGCCCCTCCATGATTGCATCCTCACCGGCGACAAAGGCGTCGGCACAGCAGCGCACCAGCAGACCGATGACACATGAGCGGAGATAAGCGATCTTTTCGTTGGGGTCGCTGATCCCCTCCATGATCTCCTGGCGGTGGAGGCGTGTCTCACCGTCAAAAAAGCCTAACAGCAGTTCGAGCACGGTCTCGGTGTCGAGCACTTTGAGTTTGTGGGCATCCTCGATGTCCATGATCTCGTAGCAGATGTCGTCGGCAGCCTCGACGATGTAAACCAGCGGGTGACGGGCGTAGCGGACATAGTCGCCCTCGCTCTCCAAGCGCAGCAGTCCGAGCGTGTCGGCGATGCGGACAAAGGTGTCGCGCTCAGAGGTGAAGAAGCCAAATTTGCTACGGTCGCCTGCAAGCATCGACTCGTAGGGATATTTGACCACTGAGGCGAGCATGCTGTAGGTCATCGCGAATCCACCCTTGCGGCGTCCGTTGAAGCGGTGGGTGAGAAGCCTGAATGAGTTGGCATTACCCTCAAAGTGCACCAGGTCGGCCCATTGCTCGTCGGTCAGCAGCGGACGCAGAGCCGCCCCCTCACCCTCGGAGAAGTAGGTAGAGATGGTTTTTTCGCCCGAATGGCCGAAGGGAGGGTTGCCGAGGTCGTGAGCCAGACAAGCCGCTGCCACGATGTCGCCTAAGGGGTCGAGAGCGTCAAGCCACGGCGCATCGGCATGGCGCTCGCGCAGACGCATCACCACCTCATTGGCAAGCGAACGTCCTACACTCGACACCTCCATGCTATGTGTCAGTCGGTTGTGTACAAAAATACTTCCCGGCAGCGGGAACACCTGCGTCTTGTTCTGCAAGCGTCTGAATGGCGATGAGAATACCAACCGGTCGTAGTCGCGCTGAAAATCGCTGCGCACACCCGGCTTTTCGTCGTGATAATCCTCGAGTCCCAGACGCTTGTCACACACAAGCTGTCGCCAGTCCATCCTTTGTCCAGGTTGCATGGTCAATCGTTTTGCGACTCATCGGGTGTCGGGTCAACATCCTCCGAGTCATATTTCTGGAACAAAAAGTCGTTGTAGGGAAAGCGCGACAGATGCACCTCCTTGGCCTTCTCATAGAGCATCTGTTTGAGCTCGTCGATGTTGCGGCCGGTCTTGGCGGAGATGAACACGCAGTTGTCGTTGAGGCGCGACATCCATGTGGCCTTGAGCTCGTCGAGGGGTATGTTCTCGCGCGAGCGGGGTGTCAGATCATCTTCATCCTTAGGGACATAGTTGTAGGCGTCGACTTTGTTGAAGACCATGATCATCGGTTTGTCGGCTGCTCCGCAGATGTCGTTGAGTGTCTTGTTGACGACCTCGATCTGTTCTTCAAATCCCGGATGACTGATGTCGACCACATGCACCAGGATGTCGGCGTCGCGCACCTCGTCGAGGGTCGATTTGAACGAGTCGACAAGGTGGGTGGGGAGCTTGCGGATGAAGCCGACGGTGTCTGTCAGCAGGAAGGGGAGGTTGTCGATGATGACTTTGCGGACGGTGGTGTCGAGTGTGGCGA
>CAZKYR010000165.1:0-3644 GCA_964557035.1 uncultured Bacteroides sp.
ACGGCGGCGGAGTAGGCTGGGGCGAGGTGATCAACGGCGGCTTCGGCATGGTGATTGACGGATCGGAAGAAGCCGACCGTCACATCCGCGAAATGCTGCTGTGGGATGTCAACAACGGCATCGCACGCCGCTCGTGGGCCCGCAACAAAGGCGCTATGGACGCTATTCGCCGCGAGATGGACCGTACACCGGGTCTGGTGGTGACAATGCCCAATATAGCAGACGACAAAGTGATTGAAGATGCACTCAAATAACCCTTAAACCTCAAACCATCATGTCAAAAAACACTCATATAATATCGGCCGAGAGGCTGACAATATTGCGCGTTGAAGAAATCATGCGCAATAATATGACACTCAAACTGAGCGAGGATGCAACACGCCGCATAGTAAAATGCCGTGAGTATCTTGACAACAAAATGAAGAACCAAAAAGAGCCGATCTATGGTATCACCACCGGCTTCGGTTCGCTTTGTAATATATCGATCGACCGCGAACAGCTGTCGACTCTGCAGTCAAACCTTGTGATGTCGCATGCCTGTGGCGTCGGAGAGCGTGTGCCCTCAGAGATTGTCAAGCTGATGTTGCTGACCAAGATACAGTCGCTGAGCTACGGCAATTCGGGCGTACAGCTCGCCACTGTTCAGCGTCTTGTAGACATGTTCAACCATGACATACTGCCAGTGGTCTTTCAGCAAGGTTCGCTGGGAGCATCGGGCGATCTTTCGCCGCTTGCCAACATGTCACTCCCCCTGTTGGGCTTGGGCGAAGTCGAGTATAAAGGGAAACGCGTAGAATCGGCCGAGGTGCTCAAAGAGATGGGCTGGGAACCTATCAAATTGCAGTCAAAAGAGGGCTTGGCACTCCTCAACGGCACCCAGTTCATGTCATCATTCGGCGTGTGGTCGTTGATCAGGGCAGCGCGACTGTCAGCTCAGGCCGATGTGATTGCCTCGATGTCGCTCGATGCGTTTGACGGCCGCATAGAGCCGTTCATCCCTCAGGTCAACGAGGTGCGCAAGCAATGGGGTCAGATAGAGACTGCTGCCAATATTCGCCGCATACTCGAGGGAAGCGAACTGATCAAACAACCCAAGGTGCATGTGCAGGATCCTTATTCGTTCCGTTGCATCCCTCAAGTACACGGTGCGGTAAAAGACACGCTCAGATATGTGTCAGGCATCCTTGAGAATGAGATCAATGCGCCGACCGACAACCCCACCATCTTCCCCGAGGATGACATCATCGTGAGCGCGGGCAACTTCCATGGCGAGCCGATCGCACTGCCGATGGACTTTTTGGCAGTGGCGATGAGCGAGCTGGCGAACATATCGGAGCGTCGCCCTTAAAAATTGATTTCGGGACAGCGCAACCTGCCCTCATTCCTGGTCGCACAGCCGGGACTGAACAGCGGATTTATGATTCCGCAATATGCTGCCGCCTCGATCGTGAGCCAGAGCAAAGGGCTTTGCTGGCCGGCATCGTGCGACAGCATCCCCTCGTCGCAAGGTCAGGAAGACCATGTGTCGATGGGTTCAAACTCAGCTACAAAACTCTATCGCGTGGTCAACAACACCGAGCGCGTGCTGGCGATAGAGCTGTTCAACGCAGCACAGGCACTCGAGTTCAGACGTCCGCTCAAGTCATCGCCCATAGTTGAAGACTTGTTTGCGAAATATCGCGCCGATGTGCCGTTTGTCGACGTCGACACAGTGATGTACACGCTGATTGACAAGTCGGTGAAGTTTTTGCAAACAAAATTTTGACCATGCGCCGACTGATCACCAATATTGGTGTCCTCGCAGGCACTGATGACACAGGTCGTCAGTGTTTGCGAGGGCATGAAATGGATACTCTCGGCATGGTCGAGAACGCATGGTTACTCATAGAAGATGACACGATCGCCGGGTATGGCCCGATGTCAGGATGTCCGGCAGTTGATAGCGAAACTGAGGTGACCGATGCCTGCCGCGGGTGGGTATTCCCTTCATTCTGCGACTCTCACTCACATATAGTGTATGCCGGCAGCCGGGAGCAAGAATTTCTTGACAAAATCAATGGTCTGAGCTATGAAGAGATTGCGCGTCGCGGAGGCGGCATCCTGAACTCGGCCGACCGCCTGCACGAGACAACAGAAGATGAACTGTATGAACAGGCTTTGGCTCGTGTCAACGAACTGATAGCCAAGGGAACAGGATGTCTCGAAATCAAAAGCGGATATGGCTTGACACTTGAGGATGAGATAAAGATGCTCAGAGTGATACGCCGCTTGAGCGAGACAACGCCGATGACAATCCGCGCCACATTTTTGGGCGCCCACGCTGTCGGACGCGCCTACGCGGGCCGTCAGAGCGAATATGTCGACCATATCATCAATGACATGCTGCCGGCCGTCGCGGCCGAGGGTCTGGCCGATTTTGTCGATGTGTTTTGCGACCGAGGGTTCTTCACGGTCGATGAGACAGACCGCATCCTCGCTGCAGCCGCAAAATATGGTATGCGGGCAAAGATACACGCCAACGAACTCGACTCGAGCGGGGGCGTGCAAGTAGGCGTGAAACATGGCGCACTCTCGGTCGATCACCTCGAACGTGCCGAACAATCAGACATAGAGTCTTTGGCCGGCTCAGAGACAATACCGACAGGACTGCCGGGAGCATCGTTCTTCCTCAACATGCCTTATGCACCGCTCAAGGCAATGATAGAGGCAGGCCTGCCGGTGGCACTTGCATCGGACTATAACCCGGGGTCTTCACCATCAGGTGACATGCGCATGGTCGTGTCGCTGGGGTGCATCAAGATGCGTCTCACGCCCGAGCAGGCAATCAATGCGGCGACCATCAACTCAGCGGCAGCGATGGGACTGAGCGACAGATATGGAACAATCAGCACAGGCAAAGTGGCAAACGTATTTATCACCAAACCGATGCCGTCACTCGCGTTCCTGCCCTACGCATACACCACGCCGCTGATCGAGCGCGTAATGCTAAACGGTCAATGGTGCTGAGAAATATAGTGCCCGAAGATCTCCCTATGATTGAAGAGATCTATCTGAATTCTTTCCCGCCCGAGGAGCGCCGGCCTTTTGCCGACCTCGTCGGGCGGGCCTCTGACCCGACGTCGCCTTTAACCCTCACAGTGATTGAACATGACATGTCAGTGGCAGGCATGATGTCGTGGTGGGATTTTGGAACGTTTAGATATATCGAGCATTTTGCCATTGACAGTCGACTGAGGTCGCACGGGCTCGGTCACAAGGCAATAACCGAGTTCATCAGCCGGAACATCACTCCGGTAGTCATCGAGGTCGAACCTCGCGAGACCGGCGAAATGGCATCGCGGCGTATCGGATTTTATCGTCGCTCAGGCTTTGAAGTGATAGAAGACTACGATTACATTCAGCCACCCTACTCTCCGCAATTGCCCGAGGTGAGACTCACATTGATGACAACAGATCGGGCTAAACTTGAGCCTGAAGTAATTGCTGACGTGCTGCATCGCAAAGTTTACGGCAAGCATTAACACATTAAAAGCTAACAGATTGGATGTATCAACCGAAAATTTTGCGCAAAAAATCGCAATATTATTTGGTCAATTCAAAAAATCATACTAACATTGCAAACGTCAAATGAGACAGTCAAGCGT
>CAZKYR010000166.1:0-3641 GCA_964557035.1 uncultured Bacteroides sp.
AAAGACCTTAAAGACCTTAAAGACCCTAAAGACCTTAAAGACCTTAAGGATCTTATTTTTCCAAATTCATCCGAGTGGGCATTATGGCGGCGCGCCGTTGTCAGTCAAAATCGGCGAGGACGTCGGGCTCGTCGTTTTCATACTCCTCAAACATCTGACCGGCGCACAGGTCGACGTCTGACGGAATCGTGAATTTGGCACTCTCGGTGTAGGGCAAACTTTTGTCATTATACACCTTGCGCATGTAGCGGCCATAGATCGGCAACGCCATCTCTGCGCCCTGACCGTTGGCCATGGTGTTGAAGTGGATGTAGCGCTCATCGCCACCGACCCACACACCCGACACCAGCTCGGGCGTGAATCCCATGAACCAACCGTCGGCATTGAAGTTGGTCGTACCAGTTTTGCCGCCCATATCGGCCGTTATATTATAAGGTGCACGGCGCACACGGTTGCCCGTACCGGCATTGACGACATCGCGCAACATCGACAATATCCTCCAGTAGGCAGTCTCTGAGATAACCTCGGTCTGATGAGACGTGAACTCGGCCAAAACATTGCCGTTAGAGTCCTCGATGCGCGATACAAACATCGGTTCTGACCTGATGCCCTTATTGGCGAAGGCCGTGTAGGCTCCGACCATCTCGCGCACAGACACCTCACACGGACCGAGTGCAAGCGCTTTGACCGCGTCGATATGGTTGGTGATACCAAAATTGTGCATAGTCCTGACGAGGTCGCGCGGATTGAGCTGGTCGAGAAGCTTGGCCGAGATCCAGTTGTTTGAGTTTGTGAGCGCCCAGCGCAATGTCACCGGCTCATCTATGCACGCGTGACCCGAGTTGCGAGGCATCCATTTTTTGCCCGTGCCGTCATCTATCACCGGCTGTGAGTTCATCATCACGTCACATGGGGTGTACCCCTCCTCCATCGCGTAGCAGTAGAGAAACGATTTGATTGTCGAACCGATCTGACGGCGTCCGGTCGACACCATGTCATACTGGAAGTATTTGAAGTTGGGACCTCCGACATACGCTTTTACATGACCGTTGCGCGTGTCCATCGACATGAATCCGGTGCGCAAAAAATGCTTTTGATACAGCAACGAGTCGCGTGGCGTCATCACCGTGTCTATCTCACCTTTGTATGAGAACACTGTCATCTCGTGCGGCTGATTAAACTCGGCCATGATCTCGGACTCGCTCTTCCCTTGCAGCTTCATCACGCGCCAACGCTCGCTCTGCTTAATGGCTGCGTTGATGAGGTTGTTGATACCGGTTGCCGAAATCTCTCCGTTGTTGGTCGAATACGGGCCGTAGGCCGAGCCTCGTTTTTCGTTGAAGAAACGGCGCTGCAGGTCAGCCATGTGCTCATTCACTGCCTCCTCGGCATAAGTCTGCATCCGCGAATCGATAGTGGTGTATATCTTCAGGCCGTCGGTGTAGATGTCATAATGAGAGCCGTCAGGCTTGGGATTTTTCTCAATCCAGCCAAAGAGCGGATTGTTAGCGTAGGCGATAGAGTCGTCGACAAAGTGTTGCTGATTCCATGAGGCATAGTCTTTGCGCTCAGGTCGGTGAGCCGTCAGCATCCGTCGCAGCTCCTCGCGCAGATAAGGTGCCAGTCCGTCTTTGTGGTCGACACGATGAAAGTCGAGCACCAGCGGTTCAGCCTTGTACTGCTCGAGCTGCTCGCGGGTGAGATAACCTGCCTTCTCCATCTGCTCGAGCACAGTGTTGCGGCGCGCAAGCGTGCGCTCGGGTTGACGCACCGGGTTATAATACGACGGATTCTTGACCATTCCCACCAGGGTCGCCGCCTCGGTGACTGTCAGGTCCTTGGGGTCTTTGCCAAAATAGACATGCGCCGCCGACTTGATGCCCACCGCATTGTAGAGAAAATCAAACTGGTTGAGATACATTTTGATAATCTCCTCCTTTGAATAGTAGCGCTCGAGTTTCACGGCTATCATCCACTCGATCGGCTTTTGCAACGCGCGGTCAATCATTCCCTCTGACTGAGGCGAGTAGAGCTGCTTGGCAAGCTGCTGGGTCAGCGTCGAGCCGCCCCCGGCATTTTTGTTCTGCATGAAGATGGTCTTGACCAGCACACGCATCAGAGCACGCATGTCGATGCCCGAATGGTCCTCAAACCGCGAGTCCTCGGTCGCGATCAGCGCGTTGATTACATTCTGCGAAATGTCGTCATAGTCGGCATACACGCGATTGCCGGTGTTGCGAAAGTAGCGACCCATCTCCACGCCGTCGGCCGTGTAGACCACCGACGCATATTTGTCGTTGGGGTTCTTGAGGTCCTCGATCGGGGGCATATAACCGATCACGCCGTTATACACCAGCACAAAAAACAATATCAGAGCGACAAAGCCGATGGTAAACATCCACCACAGCGCGTGAATGATGACGCGGGTATGCGTCGATTTATTTGGTTTATCAGAATTGCTGACGCCGTCGGGCATCGATTTATTTGACTTATCTGTGTTCATAAATTTTTCATCATGGCCACGTCGCCTACACACAGCGACGCATTTGGGTACAAAGTTACACAAATAAATCCAAAACCGCTCCCTCGATCCTGCACTTTGTGCAAAAAAACATGAAGATTCGCTCTCACCGGCCCCGTTTTGAGACACGCGAACGAAAAATCAATCATTTCGACATTTTTGTGTTGTTTATTTGATTTATAATGGCTACCTTTGTCACGAACTTTGATGCGCACCCGACAATGGGTCGCTTGCGCCTCTTTTGTCAATACTTAACCATAAATCGAATCCATTTTCACAACACCATTTCATTCAATCATGTTAGAAAAAACCAGCGTTAAGTCTCAAGATAAAGTCGTCGTGAGATTTTCGGGCGACTCGGGAGACGGCATGCAGCTTGCCGGCAACATTTTCACCAATGTATCGGCCGGCTTGGGCAACTCCGTATCTACATTCCCTGACTATCCGGCCGAAATCCGCGCCCCGCAGGGCTCGCTCGGCGGTGGGTCGGGATTTCAAGCCAGTGTGGGCAACGGCGTCCATACGCCCGGCGACGCCTGCGATGTCCTGGTTGCAATGAACCCCGCCGCTCTCAAACAAAACTACAAGTTTGTCAAAAAAGGCGGCGTCATCATCGTTGACATCGACTCGTTCAAAGAGGATGGCCTGCGCAAAGCTCAGTTCACCACCGACGACCCCGTCAAAGAACTCGGCATCAAAGCTCAAGTGGTCGAAGTGCCCGTCACTTCCATGACAAAAGCCGCCCTCGCCGACAGCGGCATGGACAACAAAGCGATCCTCAAATGTCGCAACATCTTTGCGCTCGGACTCGTTTGCTGGCTCTTTGACCGTCCCGTCGAGGCAGCCAAACACATGCTGGCCAAAAAATTTGCCAAAAAACCCGCCGTCTACGAGGCCAATGCCAAGGTCATCGACGCCGGATACAACTATGGCAACAACATACACGCCTCTGTCTCGACCTATCGTGTAGAGACCGAGGACGCCCGCCCGGGCATCTACACCGACCTCAACGGCAACACCGCCACCGCATGGGGCCTTATCATGGCATCAGAGCGCTCGGGCCGTCCCCTCTTCCTGGGCTCATACCCCATCACCCCCGCCACCGACATCCTCCACGAGC
>CAZKYR010000167.1:0-3623 GCA_964557035.1 uncultured Bacteroides sp.
GGTCGGATGTCTTCAAGGCTTCCTGCATAGGGGGCGAGTGCGTGAACTGCTTTAACGATAACGGTCACATCCATATTGTAGCGCCGTCGAATCATGGGTTGCAGCCGGGAGCCCTCAAATGCGAGATATTCAGCTATGTGCCGTGGGCTTTCAACCCTGACATCAAGCGCCGCGAGGTGGAGATACAGCCGCTCGACATAGAGCTTACCACCGGACCGTCGGACTGCTCGCTCACGCCGGAGGCATCGCTGATGCTGCCGATCATGAAGGGCGAGCCCTTCCACTTCGAGGATTTTACCCCGGAGCAGCTGGCCTCGCTGACCGGACCGCGCGGCGCAGACGGCCGCGACGGCAAGGATGGGGCTGACGGGAAGCCTGGTGCCGATGGCGCTCCGGGTGCCGACGGTAAGCCGGGGGCGGATGGCCACGATGGCACGGACGGCCTTTCGGCCTACGAGCAGGCCGTTGCCGCAGGCTACGAAGGCTCGGAAGAGGAGTTTGCCGAGGCGCTCGCAAATGCAAGCAAGTTGCCCGCGGCCGAGAACATCGTGACTTCTGAGGGCGACCAAACAATAAACGGCGCATTGACTGCCGCCGGCTTCAAGACTCCGAAAGGCACATCATCGCAGTTCCTGAAAGCGGATGGCAGCGTCGATGAGAAGGAATATTTGGTCGCTGAATTATTTACGTTTAAACATGATGCCCTTAATCAGTCAGGCAAACTCATTACATCGTACAATTATAAAACGACGGGCTATATAGTTGTAGACAAGAGCAGACCTATCAAATATAATTCGTTATTATATTCGGGCGTTTCTGACATCCATGTAGGATTGTGTTTTTATAACAGCGAAAAGTTATTCATATCCTCGATTACTTCTTTTGATAATCGAAATATTCAAACCATAACCCCGCAAGACATACCGGAAAATACCAAATACATCCGCATCTGTAACCACATTAACTTCACAGACTATTTCTCCAACGGACCCGCCTCGCAAGCAAAAAACGCAGATATTATCAATGCCATAGAGGAATCCGTCGAGACCGCTATGGAGTCTGCCGTCACAGCGGAGCCGGCGGAGAAGGAGATGGAGTCCATCGAGCCTAATATTGTCAAAGACGCCTTGCGCAAGAATGAGCAGTTCCTCACTCCTGAAGAGCAGGAGCAGGCTTTAACTAATCTTGGTATTGGGGGCAGTTCTGATAAGTGGCAAAAAACTCTTATCGACGTATGGAAATCAGCTGTTAAAAGATACGGTCTTAATACCTTTATGAGAGGCGGCTACGATGAGGCAACTCAGACTGGCTACCTGAATGGTGTCACAGGGTTAACCCATGAAGACATGATAGAAATTCTGCGGGCGGGGGCTCCTCGTAGCGGTCAATACGGCAATTGGTTTGCTTTCAACAGTCGAATAAGAACGAATCTTTGGATGCAAAGCTATCAGGATGGGACTATTGCCGGTGATAAATGTTTTTACAAGTGTAGTAATCTTGAAGTTGCTATTGCTTCATATTTGCGCATTACAAACGATATGTTTAAGGGTTGCACAAACCTGCATACAATAATTGGCCCACTATATTTTATGAGCAGTAATCCTGATCCATTTCCGGGATGTGTGAATTTGCAGACTTTCCCCGGTCAGCCTTGGACGGGAACATTGAATCTTGGCGATTGTCCGTTGATAACAGCCAACACTATACTAAACCTTATTAATGCCGCTAATGCAAACTCAACAATGCTTCTTGTGCATCGCGATGTTTACGCCAAGCTCACCGATGAGAGCAATGCAGAGTGGAACGGACTTCTCGCCCTCGCGGCTTCCAAAAACATAATTTTTGCAACTACATAATCATGGCACAGATAACTGCACTTAAAGATAAAGAGGGCAAGACGCTCTATCCGATAACGTCAACCCAAGCCGTGGTTGATGGCAACGGCGTAGACCTGGAGACCCGTATGGCGAATGCTGAAAACAGCCTGAAAAAGAAAGCTGATACATCGCAGCTCAGCAATGTGCTGGCCGTGCCGTCGGGCGATGTGCCTGAGCTGCCGGAGCTGCCCGACTATAAGCGTCTGTTCGTGGATATGTGGAACCGTATTTGGGGCGAGGACGGCGCTTATGACCCCGACAACGCCCCCGACCCTGAGCATTCTTTCCTCGGAAATAAAATATGGATGACATACGAGGAGGCAATAGACGTTTATAACTCCGGCAGGTTATCCAATCAGAGTACTACGCTTTTCTATGCCTACCGAAAAATCAGGACGCACCTGCCTGTGAACATCAACAGCCAGGTTGCCTTAGGCGAACGCACTTTCCTCGCCTCGGATGTCGAGGCCGTCAACGCACGCTTGCTCAACCCCACAAACGGATGCTTCAAATGGTGCTCCAAGCTGAAAAGTATCTTCTGCTGGGGTCCGACAACAGCAACGGCCACGGAGATTTTCGACGGCTGCTCCGCACTGGAGGATATTGACTTCGCCAACCCTCCCATCATTAACCTCTCGTTCAAGGACAGCCCGTTGCTGTCGGAAAATTCAATCAATAACATAATCAGGTGGCTGGTAAGCGGAAAGACCGTCACGGTGCACGCCGAGGTTTACGCCAAGCTCACCGATGAGAACAATGCCGAGTGGAACGGCCTTCTCGCCCTCGCGGCTTCTAAAAACATAATTTTCGCAACAGCATAATCATGGCACAGATAACAACGCTTGTAGATCGGCAAACGAATGAAACGCTCTTCCCGGAGACAAATGCCGAGGCTGTCTACTTCAACGACGGCAAGAACCTCCGTCAGAAACACGATGAACTCAGCCGCGCCATCGGGGGCAAGGCCGATGGCTTCACACTCTCCGATGACTTTGAGATGAACGATGAGCGCGTCCTCCAAATAACCGAGCGCGCCAAGCGGCAGTTGCTCGATGATATGTGGCTCAAAGCGGGCGGCTCTGTCATTGTTCCCGGTAAAACCTATGGCCTCAATGGACTCGATGACATAACTTATGAAGAGGCTATAGATATATTGCGATACACATCAATGTATAGTCAAACCACAATATCAGTGCCAATCAATCTAACGGGAAGTTTCAGAACTAATTTTCCTATTAAAGCCAATACGTTAGGATGTAGTCTGTCTACGGCCGGGGCATCTGCTGTTGAAGTTTTAGCAATCAGTTCAGTACATACAAGCGGCATAATAAACCTATCAAGCTGGGCATTATCCCAGATGCCATATCTCAGAGAAGTTAGAGGCGAGATTATAGTAAAAATAAGTAATAATAACTTTACGGGTCTTCCAATGTTGGAAGAGATACGAATAAAAAAATTATCAACATCAATACAGTTCACATCATCACCGAAGTTGTCATTTGATTCATTTCAATACTTAATCGACAACGCTGCAAACACTTCTGCCATTACGATCACCGTCCACGCTGACGTCTACGCCAAGCTCACGGGCGACACCACTAACGCCGCTGCAGCAGCCCTCAGCGAGGAAGAGTTAGAGCAATGGATGGCACTTATCCCCCTCGCAGCAGATAAAAACCTGATTTTCGCAACCAAATAATTATACAGACATGCAGACAGAAAACGCAATCGAAACAGTAGCCCTCC
>CAZKYR010000168.1:0-3615 GCA_964557035.1 uncultured Bacteroides sp.
GCTGATGATGACAGTGATCGGCGATTTCTCGTTGATGGCGTCGAGCAGGCCGGTCATGCCCGAGTGGGTGAATGTCGAGTCGCCGATGATGGCCACTGCCGGGTGCTGACCGGCGTCCGCCGCGCCTTTGGCCATGGTGATCGACGCGCCCATGTCTACAACCGAGTCGATGGCGTTGAACGGTGACAGCCAGCCTAAGGTGTAGCAGCCTATGTCGCCGAACACTTTGGGATCGGCATACTCCTTGAGCACGTCGTTGAGCGCACCGTACACATCGCGGTGGCTGCAGCCCTGGCACAATGCCGGCGGACGTGCCACCACTTTGTCGCTCGGCACGGGAGCGGGTAGGGGCTCAAGACCTAAGGCGACACGCACGCTGTCGGGCGTCAGCTCGCCCGTGCGGGGCAGGTCGCCGGTGAATCGGCCGCGCACCTTGCCGCTCAGGTCGAGCAGGCCGCGAAGCTTCTCCTCGATAAAAGGCTGACCCTCCTCGATGACCATCACGCTCTCGCACTCGTCAAAGAGGCGGCGAATCTTGTCGGTGGGCAGCGGGTATTGCGAAATTTTAAGTACCGGATAAGGACACTCGCCGTTGGGATAGTTCTCCATCACATAGTTGTAGGCGATGCCCGATGCAATGATGCCCATCTTGTGGTCTTTGCCGTCGATATAGGGGTTGTAGGGCGACTCCTCCGAGGCACGGCGCAGCGACTCCCAGTCGTTGAGCAGCTCGACATAGCGCACCTTTGAGTTGCCGGGCATCAGCACCCACTGACGAGTCTTTTTGGGATATGAGATGGGACGCTGTTCGATTGTCTCACCCTGGCCTACAACGGCGCGCGAGTGTGACAGACGGGTCACCAGACGCATCATCACCGGGATGCCATATTGCTCAGACAGCTCAAAGCCATAGCGTGCCATGTCATAGCACTCCTGCTGGTTTGACGGCTCAAGGGCGGGGATGAATGCGAAGTTTGCATAAAAACGCGAGTCCTGCTCGTTCTGCGACGAGTGCATCGAGGGGTCATCGGCAGCGACCACGATCAGGCCGCCGTTGGCGCCCGTCATGCCCGAGTTGACAAACGGATCGGCGCACACGTTCATGCCCACATGCTTCATGCACACCATCGCACGCTTGCCGCAGAATGACATGCCGAGGGCCTCTTCCATCGCCGTTTTCTCGTTTGACGACCAGTGTGAATGGATATTGCGTTCGCGGGCAACTTTGTTTTCCTGAATGTATTCGGTAATCTCGGTCGACGGTGTGCCGGGGTATGCATACACACCCGACAAGCCGGCATCGATGGCGCCGAGTGCCAACGCCTCGTCGCCGAGCAACATTTGTTTTGAAACGCTCATGTAATGTATAGATTTAGGTTAATATTTTGTCTTTCAGTGTATTGTCTGCTATCTGACTCCTCTGTGTCACGACGGCCGACAATTTCGCCCCTAAAGTTACTCTTTTTTTTTCATTCAACAGCAATGATTATTCCTAAAACTTCATCGGTATAAATTTTGTTATAATTTTGTAACAACTATGAATTATGGGAACTTTAAACAGGATTTACTTCACCTTGATTGCTGCCTCAGCCGCTTTCTCAGCTTTTGCAGCCGACATGGACGACGCTCGGGTGAGCGCATCGGAGGCGGCCGGTAGGGTGAACGTGGCGGGGGCTATCGCAGCCACCGACAGCATCAGGCGCGCCGAGGGCGCGGACTTCATCATGGATGTCGCCGAGGCAAGTGATGTCGCCGCCGCAGGGTCGGCCATCAAGACCGACAGCATCCCCGGCCTCACCCTCTTCAACGGTCAGCCAAACATATATGACATGCCATACAGCATCTCGGGCAACTATCCCAACTATCGCCGCCTGGCCGGCAACACGGCCGTCCTCGTAGCCGGCGGTGCCGCTGCCCTGATCATCCTTGAGTGCCTCCCCGAGAACTCCACCCAATGGGACCGCAAGGACATCAAGGATGTGCCGTTCTTCCAGCGCTACTACAACAACGTCATCCGCGGCCCGCACTGGGACGGCGACACATGGTTCTTTAACTATGTCCTCCACCCCTATGCCGGTGCTGCCTACTTCATGTCGGCCCGCTCTCAAGGTTTCAACATGTGGTACTCGGCGCTATACTCTTTTTGCATCTCGACATTCTTCTGGGAATATGGCGTGGAGGCCTTCATGGAGCGTCCGTCGATACAGGACCTCATCGTCACCCCGGTTGTCGGCTCAATCATCGGCGAATTTTTCTATCGCGCCAAGCGTCACATCGTCCACAACGACTATCGCCTGCTCGGGTCTAAGCCGCTCGGATATGTCGTTGCATTCCTACTCGACCCGGTCAACGAGATGCTTGGATATTTTCGCGGCAACCATGCCCACAGCTACTATTCGCGCAACTCGGTCCGCCGCCACATCGAGCCCGAGGTGTCGCTGACTCCGACAGCCACGACCGGATGCGACACGTCGCTCCCGCCGATGGCACGGCTTGGCAACCGTGGCTTCACTCCCGGCTTCAATCTCACCGTCACCTTTTGACCCGCAGCCCCCGGCGGTTTCAATATGCTCTGACAGATATCATCGGACAAGCTCTTATGAATAGGACAGGTCCTTACTAAATGAATAGGTTCTTATAAATGAAAAGGTTGTTATAAACAGAGAGGTGAATCGCCGATGTGATTCACCTCTCCTTATATTGTCAGACGTCATCGGGGACTGCCGATGCCGCTGTTGTCAGTCTTAATTATTTCAGTTTGCCGTCGAGCTCGGCACCTGCTTTGAATTTGATAACCTTGCGGGCGGGAATCTCGATTTTCTCTTTTGTGCGGGGGTTGATGCCTGTGCGTGCCTCTTTCTCTACGACTGAGAATGTGCCAAAGCCGAGGAGAGCCACTTTGTCGTTAGCTGCGAGTGCACCTGCGATAGCCTCGAGAGTAGCTTCGAGAGCGTTCTTTGCTTCAACTTTTGTGAGATTGGTTTTCTCAGCGATTGCGCTGACGAGTTCTGTCTTGTTCATATTAGATTGATATTTAGATGATATATACTGTTTACGCTCGCAAATGTAGTGTAAATAATTGATAAATCGACACTTTTATCAAAAAAAATTGAAAAAAGTGTCGATTTTTATCACTTTAGCCCTCAACAGAGGGTGTTTTGGGCATTACCAGATGGCAATTCGCTCTGATTCGGGACGCCACAGCGGCATACCCTCGGTGATGCCGAACGCCTCGAAGAACGGGGTGATGTTGCGCAGTGACACGTTCACACGGTTGATCGCCAGCGAGTGGACGTCGTTCATTGTCAGGTTGCGCATCTCCTCGGGACGGGTGTTCTGTGCCCAGATGTTGGCATAGTTGAGGTAGAATGTCTGAGCCGGAGTGTAGCCGTCGATCATTGCCTCAGGCGAGTTGATGTCGACGCCCTTCTTTTTCTGTGAGTCGAGGAACGCTGTGTAGGCTACGCGCAGACCGCCGTGGTCGCCGATGTTCTCACCTAAGGTATATGAGCCGTTGGCCATGAGACCGGGCATAATCTCGACTTCGTCAAATTGCTCGACGAGCTCTTGTGTCGGGTTCTTGAGCGCCTCGGCATCCTCGGGTGTCCACCAGTT
>CAZKYR010000169.1:0-3602 GCA_964557035.1 uncultured Bacteroides sp.
GTGAGAGCCCAGGGACACTCTTTGGCAACCTGCTCGTCGGTGCGGCGCGGACGGAACGGAGGCAACACGACCTTCTCCATCATCTGACCGACAACACCGTCAGCCAGTATGATGGCCGGATTGCGGTATTTAAAGGCCAAATCAAAGCCAAGGGCCACAAAATCAGCCATCTCTTGCACAGTCGCCGGCGCAAGCGTGATCAGGCGGTAGTCGCCGTGACCGCCACCCTTGACTGTCTGAAAATAGTCAGCCTGCGACGGATGAATCGTACCCAGACCCGGGCCGCCGCGCATCACATTCACAATCAGCACCGGCAGCTCTGAGGCCGCCAGATAGCTGACACCCTCCTGCATCAGTGACACACCCGGCGACGATGACGACGTCATCACTGCTTTGCCGGTCGCAGCAGCGCCGTAAACCATATTGATCGAGGCAAGCTCACTCTCGGCCTGAAGCACCACCATGCCCGTCGTCTCCCACGGCATCTCGGCCTCAAGCGTCTCAAGCACCTCGGACTGCGGCGTGATCGGGTATCCGAAGTATCCGTCGCAGCCATATCTGATGGCGGCATGGGCGATCGCCTCATTGCCTTTCATCAGTCTGACTTCTTCTTTCATATCTACCTTTGTCTTAAAATTTTACTTCTCTACGACGCGATACACCTCGATGCAACCGTCGGGGCACACCGTCGCGCAGGCGGCACACCCGATACACTTATCCTCGGCCACGACGTAGGCGAAATGATAGCCGCGGTCATTGACCTCTTTAGGCTGCAGACTCAACACGTCACACGGACATGCAACCACACACAGGTCACACCCTTTGCAACGGTCGCGATCGATGTCGACAGCCCCCAATACTTTTGCCATTTGATTTAATGATTTGTTGTATAATATGTTAGGCAGCATCGGCCAACTCCCGCACAAGCGTCTTGCAGGCATCGGCACCAATGCCACTGCAAATATACGCAATTTTTGCCTAAATGTCAACTCCCTCCCCAAATTTCACACTCGATTTTTCTCCACCCCCTTTGCGCCACTCACCCCCACCCACTCTCCTCTTTCCACCCCCGATTCGTCAACTCCCACACCCTTCTTGCCACCCACCCGTCCCTACACCATTCACCGCTCAGTCCACCACCCCGCTCTCCTTGCCACCTACCCGCCCCTACACCATTCACCGCTCAGTTCACCACCACGCTCTCCTTGCCACCCACCCGTCCCTACACCATTCACCACCCGCTCCCCGCCCCCGATTCTCTGCCCGAGTACGCAGGATGCAAAATAAGGATGTCACGAGACCCGATTTTTGCTTATTTTGACAAAAATGTAAAAATAAGCCCATCCAATACATGCTTATTTTGACAAATTTGCAAAAATAAGAAAATTTTTAAGTATCTTTGTGGTCTAATTAAAGCTCAGACATGATAAACTTCCCCGAAGAACAGATTTTGAAACGCATGGTTGCTGACAACCCCTGGTGGAGCGACAGCACCATCATGCAAGAATTTGACTCGATGAAACCCCGCATGTTTCTGCGGCCGTTTTACGAGCTCGTCACAACTCTTCCCAAGGGACGCAGCGTCATCTTGATGGGGCCTCGCCGTGTTGGAAAGACGGTGATGATGTTTCACACAATCAGCCAATTACTCGCTTCGGGCGTACCATCACGCAAAATTTTATACCTATCGGTCGATGCACCGATCTATAGCGGCATGTCGCTCGAGGAGATGACCGACTATTTACTCAAGGCATCAAAAAATGAGAGCGATGATGACACTTATTACCTCTTTTTTGATGAGATACAATACCTCAAAGACTGGGAGATACACCTCAAAGTCTTGTGCGACACCCGTCGCAACCTGCGCATAATCGCATCAGGCTCGGCTGCTGCAGCCCTTAAAATGAAGTCGTTAGAAAGCGGCGCCGGACGGTTTACCCACTTCTCCCTCCCTCCGCTGCTATTTTGCGAATACTTGTCGATGACCGGACGCGACGCACTTATCACACCTGTCAACATCGAGTGGTTCGGAGAAAAAACGCCGGGCTATGACACTGTCGACATCGCAAGACTAAATGAGGCATTCATCGAATACATCAACTTTGGCGGATACCCCGAGGTGGTCACCACCATGCAGATGCGCAACAATCCCGGCCGGTTCATCAAAGAAGACATTGTTGACAAAGTGCTCCTCAAAGACCTGCCCGGACTCTATGGCATCAGCGACACCCGAGAGCTCTATCGCCTTTTTATACACATAGTTTTTCGCACAGGCGAAGAATTTTCTTACGAAGATTTATCAAAAGAATCGGGCATCCGCAAAGATGTGCTGCGTAAATATATCGACTATCTTGAGTCATCATTCCTGATCAAAGTGTTGCACAAAATCGATGAGAATGCACGGAGATTTCAGCGCGTGACTACCTTCAAGATTTACGTCACCAACCCTTCGATTTTTGCTGCAGTTTTTTCGCCCGTCATGCAAAACGATACGGCCTTCAATCACCTTGTCGAGACTGCCGTATTCTGTCAATTTGCCGACAACAAAGACGACCTCTATTTTGCAAACTGGAAAAAAGGACGCCTCAGCGGCGAAGTCGATTTTGTCAGCCTCGACGCATTGACTCAAAAGCCGGCCAGAGCGGTCGAAATAAAATGGAGTGACCGCTATTTCAGACAACCATCCGAACTAAAATCATTGCTCACCTTCATGAAAACCAACGCGCTCACCCGCGCTGTCGTCACCACCATCAACGAGTCTGCGGCCAAAACCATGCAGTGCGGATGCCTCCATTTTGTTCCCACAGCGCTCTATGCATACACAAAAGGGATCGATACGATTAATGAAAAATAAGATGGAAATTACCCGTGATTTTTGCTTATTTTGACAAAAATGTAAAAATAAGCCTATTCAATACATGCTTATTTTGACAAATTTGCAAAAATAAGCACGTTTTATATAGGCTTATTTCACATCTGCCTCATCGGACTCGGAGACGCAAACATGGTAGATGAGAGCAGCCATTAACATGCATATAGCTCTGCGGTCAGTGCCTGCAGGGCCCATTTTTTGGTGAGATTTGGTTAGGAATGGCGTGAGACAGACGATTATTCGGTTTTTTTGATTAACTTTGCAGATTGAAGTTGCCTGGGATGCATCCCGGCACCGCTAAGGTTTGTACTCACACCAACATTGCGAAAACCAATTATTATGCGCCGATATAAGATTGTCAACAATTCGCTGGGATGGCTCTGCTTTGCCATCGCAGCCGTGACTTACCTGATGACGCTCTAACCGACTGCGTCGTTTTGGGATTGTCCCGAGTTTATCCTCCAGGGATACAAACAAGAAGTGGGTCACCCGCCGGGCAACCCGATTTTTGTGATGACCGCACGTCTATTCATCAATTTTACAGGCGGTGACGTCACCAAAGTCGCCATGGCTGTCAACGTCATGTCAGCAGTGTTGTCTGCGCTCACCATATTGTTTTTGTTCTGGACTGTCACGCATCTTGTACGCCGACTGCTGGTCAAGGACGGGGAGACCGAGATCGGTTTGCCCAAACTGCTGGCCATCATGGGGTCGGGTCTGTGCGGTGCGC
>CAZKYR010000170.1:0-3588 GCA_964557035.1 uncultured Bacteroides sp.
GACACCTATGGTTGCTGGGATGTTACATATTGGGCTAACGGAGCGATTCTAAACTATATTCCGCTCATAAAGAATCTCAAATTGCGCGAGGTGTTTGCCTGTCGTGGCACCTGGGGCCGATTGAGCGAACGCAACAATCCGCAGTTTGACCAATCGCTGTTTTTGTTCCCTGAGGGAGCAATGCCCGGAACGCATCCTGACCGGCCGTATGTCGAAGTTTCGGCCGGCCTGGACAATCTGTTCAAGTGCCTGAGAGTGGACTATGTGTGGCGTTTGACTCACCGACACACTCCGGGCGTGGACCGTGGCGGCGTGCGTGTAGCGTTCCATGTCACCTTCTGATATCACGCTCATTATTATTTCTAATGCCGGTATTGGACCATTTTTATGAGAAAATGGAGAAAAAGGGGTGAGAGTTCAGATTTTTTATTTAACTTTGTGAGTCATAATCACATCAGTGTATGTGAGTAAAAATGATTTATCTTGCAATAAGTTGAATAACAAAGAACTAATATGTCTATATTAAAGCGTTTCTTCATTTCAATGCTCGGCTCGATTGCTGCGCTTTGGATTTCTGCTCTTTTGATTTTCGGACTGATTTTTTTGTTTGTAATCAAAATTACGGCGGGCGATGTCACCGTTGATGTGAATGTTGATGACAACAGTGTACTGGTGTTTGATCTGACCGGCGTAGTTGACGAGCGAGAGGTGCAAACCGATTTTTTTGACGAGATGTATGGAGACGCGGAGCACTCGCTGCCGCTCAACGGATTGCTCAATGCGATCAAAGCGGCCAAAGATGACAAACGCGTCGAGGGCATATATATCAAGGCCAACGGCATCAGTGCCGGCACGGCTACGCTCGAGTCGCTGCACGAGGCCCTCGAGGATTTCAAGACTTCGGGCAAATGGATAGTGGCATACGGCGACATGTATGGTCAAGCTGACTATTATCTGGCATCAGCAGCCGACGAGTTGTATGTCAATCCGATGGGTGAAGTAGATATTCATGGCTTGTCAGCTACGACAATGTTCTTCAAAGGTTTGCTTGATAAAATCGGCGTTAACATGCAGATCGTTAAAGTCGGTCAGTACAAGAGTGCCGTCGAGCCTTTCATGCTCACGGAGATGAGTGAGGCGAGTCGCAAGCAGCAGCAAGAGTATCTCAACGATATTTGGGATGTGATTGGCGGCGGCATAGCGAAATCGAGAAAAGTGAGCTTTGAGAAGGTGAATGAGTGGGCTGACAGTCTGACCATGTGCCGTGGCACAGACTATCTGGTGGCTGAGAAGATTGTAGACAAGACATATTATCAGCGCGAGATAGAGACTTTGCTCAAAGAGAAATGTGGCATCGATGCTGACGACGACCTCAAGTCTGTATCGATCGAGGATTATATGCATGTTGCCGAGGTACCTCACAGCGACAGCGAGGATGACAAAATCGCCGTGCTCTACGCCGTCGGTGACATCACCGAGAGTGGCAAGGGGGGAATCGCCTCTGACCGTCTTGTACCCCTGATTATTAATTTGTCAGAGGATGAAGACCTCAAGGGCATGGTGCTCAGAGTCAACTCGGGTGGCGGCAGCGCATTTGCGTCAGAGCAGATTTGGGAGGCGCTCGAGCATTTTAAGGCATCGGGTAAGAAATTGTATGTGTCGATGGGCGACTATGCTGCCTCAGGCGGCTACTACATCTCGTGCGGAGCTGACCGCATCTATGCCCAACCGACAACGTTGACCGGCTCAATCGGCATTTTTGGCATGATACCATGCGGTCAAAAGTTGCTCAACGACCACCTCGGAATCACCACCGGCAACGTGTCAACAAACGCAAACGGTGACTTCTTGACATTTGACAAGCCGATGACGCCCGAGCAATATGCGATGATGCAGAATTATATCGAGCGCGGCTATGAAACATTTGTGAGTCGATGTGCGCAGGGTCGCAACATGAGCACGGCTGACATCAAAGAGATTGCCGAGGGTCGCGTTTGGTCGGGTAGTCAAGCGCTTAAAATCAAACTTGTCGATCAGCTCGGTACACTCGACATGGCTGTGACAGACCTTGCCGCCGATTTAAATCTATCGGATTATCAGGTGATTGAATACCCTCGTCTCAACTTCACTTTCTGGGAGCTGCTTTTTGACGAGGTCGAGCTCAACAATGCCGCCCTCAAGAGCAGCATCGGGGCCGAGAATATGGAGCTCTATCGTCAGGCCAAACGTATTCTTGACCTCGAGCCGATGCAAGCAAGGATGGAGAATGTAAAAATCAGATAAACGCAGTTGGCAAGCAACAAATACATATCAAACCTCATTTTATTGCCCTTATCAAAGCTATACGGATTTGGGGTTTGGGTGCGTGCGCTGCTTTATAAATGGAATATCTTCAAACGCAAATCGTTTGACATCCCTGTAGTTGTGATTGGTAATCTGGCCGTCGGAGGTACGGGCAAGACGCCCCATACCGAGTATGTCGCCCGATTGTTGCGCAACAATTTCAATCCGGCAATCCTGAGTCGCGGCTACAAGCGCAAGACACATGGATTCATTCTTGCCGACGAGCACTCTACCCCCGGCGATATAGGTGACGAGCCTTATCAGATGTATCACAAGTTTAACCGCATGATACCGGTTGCTGTGTGTGAAAACCGTGTGGCAGGCATTGAGCGATTGCGGCAGATTGACCCGTCGATCAATCTCATTCTGCTTGATGACGCCTATCAGCATCGCGCCGTCAAGCCCGACGTGTCGATAGTGCTGACCGAGTTCAAACGTCCGGTTTTTTATGATTCGCTGATGCCTCACGGCCGTCTTCGCGAACCGATGTCGGCGATATATGGCGCCGACATTGTCGTGGTGTCCAAGTGCCCTGATGAGCTCAGGCCGCTCGATTTCAGGTTGTTCAAGAAAAACCTCAATCTCTTCCCGACACAAAAGCTTGTGTTCTCGCGCTACAGGTATGAGAATCCGGTACCTCTGTTCCCGCAAAAGGCCGTTGAAGCACCGCATCTCGAGTATCTTAACCGTCATGACAGCGTGTTGATAGTGTGCGGCATTGCCAACCCGCATCCCTTTGTGCGTCATATCAAGCAATATAATATGGCGGTCAAGCTCAAGACCTTCGCCGACCATCACAATTTCTCGCGCAGAGACATGGAGACCATACAGAGTCGGTTTGACGCACTTGAGGGTCGGCACAAATATATCATTACGACTGAGAAAGACGCGGTCAGACTCTTGAACAATCCATATTATCCGCCCGAACTCAAACCATATACTTTCTATATCCCCATCACAGTTGTGTTTGATCACAACGTGCCTGACAATTTTGACGAGTCGCTAAAGCGGCTGATAGCGTCAAAAGCGTCATCGGCGCGCCAAAATAAAAACGAAACAAACCCGTAAAATACAAATCGTTATGTTGACAAAAATTAAAGAGACAGCCGATTATATCAAGTCGCAGGTGACCGATATTCCTCAAATTGCCATCATCCTTGGCACCGGTCTCGGCGCACTTGTAGACCACATCGAGGATAAGCAGTTTATCCCCTATACAGCCATTCCCAATTTCCCGGTTTCGAC
>CAZKYR010000171.1:0-3549 GCA_964557035.1 uncultured Bacteroides sp.
GTCGTGACGTCAGGCTTGACGCTCCCGCACGACTTGATCAAAAACAGCTCGACGAGCTCAACATTGCCCTTGTCGAGCCTCAGAAATGAGCCTGATCACTCACCGCGACATAACAGACGCAATTGAAAGCGTCGCTCCCCGCCGCCTGCAAGAGGACTATGACAACACCGGCTACCAGACCGGCAACCCCTTGCAGCGGTGCACGGGTGTTCTGCTCTGTGTCGACCTGACCACCGATATTCTCGACGAGGCTGTCAGCAAAGGGTGCAATCTGGTAATAACCCATCACCCGCTGCTGTTCAGAGCCACCAAAAGCATCTTGCCCGGCGACAGGGTCAATGACGTGCTTATCGAAGCGATAAAACGCGGCGTGACCGTCTACTCATGTCACACGTCAATTGACAACACACCCGTGTGTGGCGTGTCTTGGCAAATGGCCAAGATGCTCGGTCTCAAGGATGTCTCGACCCTGACCTCAGGCGACACCACGACTCCGGGCGCAGGTGCAATCGGCACCCTCCCCGTGCCGCTCACTCACACCGAGTTTGTAAGCCTGGTCAAAAAAACATTCAATTCTCCTGTGGCACGTTGCTCTCATCCTGTCAATCGTGACAGCCTCATCTCGCGGGTGGCTCTGTGCGGAGGCGCCGGAGGTGACTTCATCCCCGATGCCGTCAAAGAGGGCGCAGATGCATACGTCACGTCTGACTGCAAGCACAACATGTTCATCGACCTCACAGACCACATTTTTTTGGTCGATATAGGGCACTTTGAGTCTGAAGAATGCACAAAACAGATTTTTTGTGACATAATAAGCAAAAAATTTGCTAACTTTGCAGTCTGCAAATCGCAAACAGAAAAAAATCCCATTAACTATCTCTAAAGAAATGGCTAACGATAAAACCAAAACCGAGAACCTTTCGGTAGAGCAACGCCTCCGCTCACTCTATGAGTTACAGTCGATTCTCACCGAGATTGACCGCATCAAAACCATTCGCGGCGAGCTGCCCCTCGAAGTCAAAGACCTTGAGGACAACATCGAAGGTCTCAATACCCGTGTAGCAAACTACACAGCCGAAATCGCCGACCTCAAAGCAAAACTTGCTGCTAACAAAGAGAAAATCAACGACGCCAAGGCAAAAATCGACCGTTACAAAGAACAAATCGACAACGTCCGCAACAATCGCGAATATGACCTCCTCTCTAAAGAGATGGAGTTCCAGACACTCGAGATTGAACTGGCAGAGAAACATATCAACGAGTTTAATCGTCAAATCGACAATAAACGCGCTGAGATAGAAGCCACAAAAGCTACTGTTGAAGACCAACAGCACATTCTCAAAGAGAAACGCGCCGAGCTCGAAGAAATCGTCTCTGAGACTCGTCAGGATGAGGAAAAACTCCGCGAAAAAGCACTCGCGCTCGAGCCCAAAATCGATGAGCGCACTCTCAACGCATTCAAACGCATACGTAAAAATGCCCGCAACGGCCTCGGTGTCGTTTACATTCAGCGCAACGCTTGCGGCGGCTGCTTTAACCGCATCCCGGCTCAACGTCAGCTCGAAATCAAGATGCACAAAAAAATCATCGTGTGCGAATATTGTGGCCGCATCCTCATCGATCCCGAACTCGCAGACGCAGCAGAGTAATCAGGTATCGTTATAAACCAATACAGGGCACACGGCGTTTTATCGTTGTGTGCCTTTGTTTATATGCACACCGGTTCTAAATAACAATTATATGATTGACATAAATTCTATTAAATCGCCTGCCGATATCAAAAAAATGGATATCGAGCAGCTGACCGAGCTCGCCGATTCTCTTCGCGCCACCCTTCTTGACAAACTCTCGGCCCACGGCGGCCACGTCGGTCCTAATCTCGGCATGGTCGAGGCCACAATCGCCCTTCACTATGTCTTTGACGCACCCAAAGACAAAATCGTCTTTGACGTCTCACATCAGGCCTACACCCACAAGATGCTCACAGGCCGCATCAAAGCGTTCACTGACAAAGAGCACTATGACGACGTCACGGGCTATACATCGCCCGACGAGAGTCAGTATGACCTGTTCAGCATCGGACACACCTCGACATCCGTCAGTCTGGCCGGCGGTCTGGCCAAAGCACGCGACCTGCAGCACCTCAAGCACAACGTCATCGCAGTCATCGGTGACGGTTCGCTGAGCGGCGGCGAAGCGTTCGAGGGTCTCGACTATGGCTCGACACTCGGCACAAACTTTATCGTCATCGTCAATGACAATCAGATGTCGATAGCCGAGAATCACGGAGGTCTCTATGCCGACCTGCGTCTGTTGCGCAACACCAACGGTGAGGGAGAACCCAACTACTTCCGCACACTCGGGTATAGCTACCGCTATGTAAAATATGGCAACGACTTGCGATCGCTTATCAAAGCTTTCAGCGAAGTCAAGGACATCGACCACCCGGTCGTAGTCCACATCAACACCCAGAAAGGCATGGGCTACGCACCGGCAGAGGCCAATCGAGAGCATTTTCACTATGCCGGGCCCTTTGAACTCGAGAGCGGCAACCCTCGTCAAAGCGGCGGTGACCCCGACTGGTCAGATATTTTTTATGACACAATCCACCCGATGATGTCTGCCGACCAGGAGTTGGCGGTCATCACAGCCGGCACGCCGGGGGTTCTCGGTTTCACACCCGAGCGACGTCGCAACGCAGGCAAACAGTTTATCGACGTCGGCATCGCCGAACAACATGCCGTTGCCCTGGCATCTGGCATGGCAAAAGGGGGCGTGCGTCCTGTTTTTGGCGTCGTAAGTTCGTTCATACAGCGCGCGTATGACCAGCTGTCACAGGATGTAGCCATCAACCGCACAGCCCCTGTAGTGGCAATATTTTACTCAGGTATCGGCTCAATGAACGACATCACACACCTTGGGTGGTTTGACATAGCATTGATCAGCAACATCCCCGGGTGGGTTTATCTTGCTCCGACATGCAAGGAAGAGTATGAGGCTATGCTCAAATGGGCTGTGACACAGCGCGAGCATCCTGTAGCCGTCCGACAGCCCGGTGCGTCGGTATGGTCGACAGGGAAGCAGTTTGACACCGACTATTCTGACCTCAACAAGAGCCTGGTTTGCCACAAAGGGTCAAAAGTCGCAGTCATCGCCGCCGGCGCAACATTCAGACACGCATACGAGGCGACTCAGCGTCTGGCCGACGAGGGTATCGACATCACGCTCATAAACCCGCGCTACCTCTCGGGTCTCGACACTGCCCTTCTCGATAGCCTCAAACAGACACACACTCATGTCATCACCCTCGAGGATGGAATTCTCGACGGAGGATATGGCGAGAAAGTAGCTCGTTATTATGGCGACACCGACATGAAAGTCATCTGCCGGGGCGTCAAGAAACAGTGGCTCGACGAGTACAGCCCCTCTGAGCTTGCACGCGAGAGCCGAATGACGACCGACTGCATTGTTGAAGACGTCAACGCGATCTTGGCACGATGATATTTACCCAAATAACCAATGCGCTCGAGCGGCTTGGCAACGAAGCAC
>CAZKYR010000172.1:0-3499 GCA_964557035.1 uncultured Bacteroides sp.
CAAACTCACTGTTCATGTCGAAGTCGGTGTCGAGCAGATAGAGCTTCATGCGGCCGACATTGACACGCCAGATGTGAGCATAGATGATGCGGCCGGGATAGGGCACTTCGAGAATCATCGGGTTGCCATTGTGGTCGAGCACCGGCTCGATAGGCAGCTGATTGAAGTTCTGAGGCTCGTAGTTAGCCATCTGCTGACCGTCAACCGACAGAGCCTGTGTAAAATAGCCGTAGCGATACAAGAAACCGACTGCTGTCATGTCCACACAGCTGTCTGATGCCTCTTTGATATAGTCGCCTGCGAGGACGCCCAGACCGCCCGAGTAGATCTTCAGACAGTTGCACAGACCATACTCCATCGAGAAGTAAGAGATCGACGGCACATCCTTGCGCATCGGTTTTTTCATATATTCTTTGAACGACGCATACACACCGTTCATGCGATCCATCAAATCTTGATCTTTGATGATAGCCTGCAGACGATCTGATGAAAGCTGCTGCAAAAGCATCACAGGATTCTCGCCTGTCTTGCGCCAGAGGTCATGGTCGAGATCGCGAAACAATGATTTTGCCTCACTGTTCCACACCCACCACAAGTTCTTGGCAAGCTCATCGAGGGGCTTCAGTTTAGAAGGAAGTTCTGATTTAACAGTGACGTCACGCCAAACAGGGGCGTTTGTGTTACTCACTTGAAGTTTCATAAAATCACGTAATTTATAATAACAATTTTTCTTACCTATCAATTTCGGTTCTCCATTGAGGCAAATGCAATTTTAAATGCCTCGACATAGTAGGTCATGAAATAGCTCCATGCCGCTTTGTCGGCAGTTTGGATTGCCGACTTTCTTATCTTTGAATTCATCTTTCTGTCGACATTGACAAGGGTCAACACAGCTTCGGCTATTTCATCCTTAGCCTGGTCATAGTTGACATCATCGCGACCAATCACGCTCACGCCACACGACTCAAAGTTGTTGGCAAACGTTGACAACACCCATTGTCCGAAACCCGACAAACTTGTCGTCACCGTGGGAACGCCAAAAGCCACACTCTCAAGCGGGGTGTAACCCCAAGGCTCGTAGTATGACGGGAACACGGTGGCATCCAAGCCAATCAAGCTGTCATAGTATGACTTGCCGACGATGCCGTCCACGCCATTGAGATAGCACGGCACATATATCACATGCACCTTGGCATCCTTGTTGACGCCAAAGTCCAAGCCATGTATGCGGTTGATGATTTGGTCTTCGTTCGGGTTGTTGAGCGTGTGAGTGATGACTCCGTCGGGCAGGCCAGAATATTCTTCATTGCCGAGAGCGCGTATCAGATCCTCACGCGGCTCGCGCGACCATGCAGGCACAAGCACGTAGGCAAGGATATCGCGGTCACCGGCATACAACTGACCCATTCGTGCAACCGCATCGAGATACAAATCTATGCCCTTGTTGCGATACTCAAAGCGCCCCGAAGTAGCCATGATAAACGTGCTGTCGTCAAATCGATGGCCGGTGAGTGCCGAAGCCACCTCAAGCAGACGTCGGCGTGCTGATTCGCGACACTCGGCAAAACGGTCGTCACAAGGCACAAAATCAGCCTCAAAGCCATTAGGTGTCACCAACGGGGTGCGCTGCAAAAGTTGTTCGCACTCGCGTGCGGTCACATCACTCACAGTGGTGAAGCAGTCGGCATTGTTAGCGGCGGCCTTTTCGAGCGAGTGTTTTGACTCCATGTTGAGCTCACGGGCCATCTGGTCGCCGTCATACCCCTTAAGATAGGTGTAGAGCGGCTTGCCGTTGCCGCAGATACTGCGGCCTATACAGGTTGCATGCGTGGTGAACACGGTTGCGACCCGGGGCATCTTCCATTTTGTGTACAACAGGCCCATGCCCGTTGTCCATTCGTCAAAATGCGCCAACACGCGTTTGCCGGCGAGCTTGTAGTAATCATATATACTCTCGATCACGGCTGCAGCTGCCATAGCAAAGCAACAGCCCTCGTCATAGTCGCCGTATGCATGCAGCGAATCGACACCAAATCGACGCCACATCTCTCCATACAACTCATCCTTGTAGGCGTACATGCTGTCAAACTTGACAAGGATGGCAATCGGCTTGCCCGGCACATCCCAGCGCCCTACCCTCACAGTCAAGCCATAGGGCAGCACTGCATTTTGCCGCCACGGACGCAGCAACAAAGGGCTTTCGACAAAAGTGGGTGATGGAGACTCTTCGGTCCACACATCAGGACCGATGAAGATCACATTATCTTTATATATATTGCGGAGGGTCTGAGCCTTGGTAGACAAAACTGTGTAAATTCCTCCAACTTTATTACAAACCTCCCAGCTCGTCTCAAAGAGCCGGTCTATCTTTACCGATGATTGTTCCATTGGCTGTATTATAATAGCGGGTGCAAAGTTACGCAAAATTTCCGTGACTACCTAATTCTGACCGCTTTTTATACAAATTTAGCCGTCTGTTGGCCACTTGCATGCCATGCGCGCCCCTTTTCTCGCCATTTTTTTGTAACTTTGCGACCCAATTATTATAGTATGTCGATCCAGATTCTTGTCACCGGGGCCAATGGCCAACTTGCACGCCGTATCAAAAGCGTGTTCGAGAGCGTACATCCCGGCGTGACAGTCTACGCCACACGTCAGATGCTCGACATCACCGATGCTGCGGAGGTTGATGATTTTGTCAGCAAGCATCATTTTACGCATATCATCAATTGTGCCGCTTACACCAACGTTGAGCGCGCATCGGCCGAAATCGACCGTTGCATGGCTGTTAATGTCACGGGAGCATCAAATCTGGCACAAACTGCCCTCAGACATCACATCCGGCTCATCCACATCTCGACCGACTACATTTTTGACGGCAAGGCAACCAAACCTTACACCGAACTCGATACCCCTGCCCCACTATCGACCTACGGGCAGTCAAAACTTGACGGAGAGCTGGCAGTGATGCAGCTAAATCCCGACAGCATCGTCATCCGCACTTCATGGCTCTACTCTAACTCAGGCAACAATTTTGTCACCAAAATCATGCAAAAGCTCGACGTCGGCGAGCCGCTGCGTGTTGTGTGCGACCAGATCGGCACTCCGACCTCGGCACTTGACCTGGCATCTGCGATTGCCCGGATCATTTTTAGCGACGTATGGCTTCCGGGCATATACAACTTTGCCGACAACGGCACATGCTCGTGGTATGATTTTGCGGTTGCCATCGCCATCTTAGCCGGCTATGACAACTTCAGCATCTCACCTATCCGCACCAATGAATATCCCTCGGCTGCTGTCCGTCCACTATACAGTACACTCTGCAGCCGCAAAATCACCAAATGCTACGGCATCACACCTCCGCATTGGCTCGTCAGCCTCAAAAAATGCATTGCCCAAATACAAAAAAAATAATCACACTCAGTAATATACATCATCGTGGCTACTCTTAAAGAAGAAATCAACCGCAGGCGCACATTCGCCATCATTTCCCACC
>CAZKYR010000173.1:0-3489 GCA_964557035.1 uncultured Bacteroides sp.
CTATTTAGCACGATGCGTCGGACAAAAACGAGCTCGTGAAATCTGGTTCCTTTGCCGCCAATATAGTGCAGCAGAGGCGTACGAGATGGGAATGGTCAACAAAGTCGTGCCCTTTGAACAGCTCGAGGATGAGACGGTCGAGTGGTGCGAGACGATATTAAAACGTTCACCCATGGCCATCCGCATGATAAAACGGGCTCTCAACGCCGAGCTCGACGGCCAACGCGGTTTGATGGAGTTTGCCGGCGATGCGACTTTGATGTTCTATTTGATGGAAGAGGCTCAGGAGGGCAAAAACGCATTCCTCGAAAAGCGCGATCCCGACTTCGACCAATTCCCCAAATTCCCGGGCTGATGAGCCGCCTATGCGCAAGGTGGAGTCGCTACAGACTCATATTCAAAGAGCGGGCCACAACCTCACGCGAAAGCATGACATGCAAAGACACATACTTTGTGCATGTCTGGCACCGTGAGAGACCTGAGCTATGCGGAGTGGGGGAGTGTGCGCTCTTCAGAGGATTGTCAGCCGACGATTTCCCCGAATATGAGGATGAACTCGATCGCAGCTGTAAGCATATCGATCAGGTTGATGTCTCCGCCATTCCCTACAGTTCCATCAAATTCGGGATTGAGACCGCTATGCTTGACCTGCAAAACGGTGCCCGTCGCATGATATTTGACACACCGTGGAGTCGAGGAGATAATGCCATTAACATTAACGGTCTCATCTGGATGGGCGACCGGGACACAATGCTGTCGCGGCTTAAAACAAAAATCGATGAGGGATTTAAGTGTATAAAAATCAAGATAGGCGGCATCAACTTTGATGAAGAATTGAGTTTGTTGCAATTCATCCGTTATCATTACAGCAAAGATGAAGTCACCATACGTCTTGATGCTAACGGTGCCTTCACACCTGACAATGCCCTGGAACATCTCGAGCGACTTGCAAAATATGACATACACTCGATTGAACAACCCATCAAACAGGGCCAACCTAAGGCGATGGCACGACTATGCAAAGATTCTCCGATTGCGATTGCACTCGACGAGGAGCTGATAGGCATCAGTGATGAAGTGCGTCGCCATGAGATATTAGAGGGCATCAGACCTCAATATATCATTCTCAAGCCAACGCTGTGCGGCGGCATTGATGGGACGAAGGCCTGGATTGAAGATGCGAACACCAGCGGAGTGGCGTGGTGGATTACATCGGCACTCGAATCAAACGTGGGACTAAACGCAATTGCACAGCTGACGGCTTGCTATAAGCCCGACATGGCTCAAGGTCTCGGGACGGGGATGCTATATGTCAACAACATAGATTCGCCTCTGACTCTCGTTGGTGAACGACTCAAATACGACACAAAAAAAACATGGGGAGTGATACCATAAAACAGTTTTTGACCGAGTGGAATGACGATAAGCCATATGTCATCGCACACACATCGGGCTCGACCGGCACCCCTAAGCCGATAAAACTCCTCAAAGATGACATGGTTGCATCCGCTTTAGCGACTTGTGCATTTTTTGGCATAAATGAGAGCTCGTTATTGGTCTGCCCCTTGTCTCCATCTTACATTGCCGGCAAGATGATGATAGTGAGGTCGATTGTGTCAGGTGCTAACATTTTGATGCCGCGTCCGTCAAACCACCCGTCGATAGACACGACTCAGCAAATCAGTCTCATGGCTATCGTACCATCGCAAATTGAGGGCATAGCACAGCATTGCGATAAAATCGACAACCTTTTGATCGGTGGCGCCGCAGTGCCCCGTGTGCTTGAGAATCGCTTAAAAACATTAAGTTGCGAGAGCTTTGTATCCTATGGAATGACAGAGACTTGCAGCCATGTAGCCTTGAGACGCGTAAAGGATGAAAGGATGATTTATCATGCCATGCCGGGGGTGACATTTGAGTGTGACAGCCGCGATTGCCTTGTCGTGAACGTGCCACATCTCTCTGTCCGTCAGGTAGTGACAAATGACATTGTCAAACTGCATGACCCTGAGCACTTTGAATGGATCGGCCGCTATGACAATGTTATCAATACCGGAGGACTCAAAGTTTTTGCAGAAGAGGTAGAGCAACGGCTGTCCGAACATATTGAAACTCCCTTTTATATTGCCGGAGAGGATGATCCCAAATGGGGAACACGTGTGACACTGCATATCGAAAAAACAGAAGAGGAGGGAGACTCGGTCACCCTGTCGGAGCTATGCCGCAAAGTGTTGAGACCACACGAGGTGCCGAAACATATCTATTTTCACTCAAAACTCAACCGCACTGAATCGGGCAAACTAAGACGACAAGATTAGGGCCTTAAGTATTGACAAGCGCAAAAAAAATTTGTATCTTTGCAGTCTTGAAATAAATAAACACAAAGCTTAAATGGCAACTGAACTTAAGGAACTGACAAAACGAAGCGAAAACTATTCGCAATGGTATAACGAACTGGTAGTCAAAGCTGATTTGGCCGAGCAATCGGCAGTGCGCGGCTGTATGGTCATCAAGCCGTACGGCTATGCCATCTGGGAGAAAATGCAACAGACACTCGACCGCATGTTCAAGGAAACCGGTGTGCAAAACGCCTACTTCCCGCTTTTGATTCCAAAATCATATCTCTGTCGTGAGGCTGAGCATGTCGAGGGCTTTGCAAAAGAGTGCGCAGTGGTGACTCACTACCGTCTCAAAAATGATCCTAACGGCAAAGGCGTCGTAGTTGATCCGGATGCGCGTCTTGAGGAGGAACTGATCGTTCGTCCAACATCAGAGACCATTATCTGGGGAACATATAAAAATTGGATTCACTCATATCGCGATCTGCCTGTGCTGTGTAACCAGTGGGCCAATGTGATGCGATGGGAGATGCGCACGCGCATGTTCCTCCGCACGGCGGAGTTCTTGTGGCAAGAGGGTCACTGCGCTCATGCCACAGCCGAGGAATCAGAGGCACGAACAGTGCAAATGATTAACCTCTATGCCGCCTTTGCTGAGAAATATATGGCCGTGCCTGTTATCAAAGGCGTAAAAACAGCCAACGAACGTTTTGCCGGTGCTCTTAACACTTACACAATCGAGGCGATGATGCAAGATGGCAAAGCATTGCAATCGGGCACTTCGCACAATCTCGGCCAGAATTTTGCCAAAGCGTTTGATGTGACATTTGTCAACAAGGAGAACAAACCCGAATATGTCTGGGCAAACTCTTGGGGCGTATCGACACGTTTGATGGGCGCGTTGATCATGTGTCACAGCGATGACAACGGCCTCGTACTGCCTCCGCATCTCGCACCGATACAGGTCGTGATAGTGCCGATTTTCAAAAACAACGAGCAACTCAAACATATCTCGGAGACTGTCGAGCCCATCATTGACCAACTCAGACGTTCAGGCATCAGCGTTAAATATGACGATGCCGACAATCGCCGTCCCGGCTTCAAATTCGCCGACTATGAGCTCAAAGGCGTCCCCGTACGCCTCGCTATC
>CAZKYR010000174.1:0-3470 GCA_964557035.1 uncultured Bacteroides sp.
ACTTCATCGGCAAGGACAACATCGTGTTCCATTGCATCGTGTTCCCGTCGATGCTGATGGCGTATGGCGACGGTTATCAATTGCCCGACAATGTGCCGGCCAACGAGTTTTTGAATCTCGAGGGTGACAAAATCTCGACATCGCGCAATTGGGCGGTGTGGCTGCACGAGTACCTGCGCGACTTCCCCGGCAAGCAGGATGTGTTGCGCTATGTGCTGACAGCAAACGCTCCCGAGACCAAGGACAACGACTTCACGTGGCACGATTTCCAGCAGCGCAACAACAGTGAACTGGTGGCTATTTTGGGCAATTTTGTCAACCGCGCCATGGTGCTGACGCACAAATATTTTGACGGCGAGGTCCCCACGCCGGGCAAATATGAGCAGGTTGACATTGATGCGCTTGATGAGATAAAGGCGTTGATAGCCAAAGTGGATGAGAATATAGAGACATTCCATTTCCGTGAGGCGTTGCGCGAGGCGATGAATATTGCCCGCGTCGGCAACCGCTATCTGCAGGACACCGAGCCCTGGAAGGCAGCTAAAACCGACCCTGAGCGCACGGCCACCATCCTGTATGTAGCCCTGCAGATTTGTGGTGACATCGCAGTGGTGTTCGAGCCCTTCATGCCTTTCATGGCCGAGAAGTTGCGCGTGATGCTTAACATGCAGTCGCTGCAACGGGATAAGCTTGGCAGCGATGATATCGTGGCTCCGCTTACACGTCTGCACGAGCCCGAACTGCTGTTTGAGAAGATTGAGGATGACGCAATCAAAGCTCAGACCGACCGTCTCGAGCGCATCAAAAAGGAACGTGAGCTGAGCGGCTGGCAACCCGCACCCGTCAAGGCGGAGTTTGACTTTGACACATTCACCAAGCTCGACATCAGGGTCGGAACCGTGACGGCCTGCGAGCGTGTACCCAAGGCCAATAAGTTGCTGAAGTTTACCCTCGATGACGGCACCGGCACTCCGCGCACGATCGTGTCGGGTATCGCCGAACACTATGAGCCTGAGACGTTGGTCGGCAAGCAAGTCTGCTTTGTCGCCAATTTCGCCCCCCGCAAGCTGCGCGGCGTGATGTCGGAGGGAATGATACTGTCGGCTGTCAACGCCGACGGCTCGCTCAAGGTGATAAGCCCGTCAGAGCCGGTCAAGCCCGGGTCGCAAGTAGGATGACAAGTATAAATTGAAAAACCAAAATAAGCCTAACCTTAAACAAACGAGCGGCGTGAGCGGGGGCAATCGCCCCCGGCACGGATGCCAAAACGACACGATCATGAACAGAACACGACCACGCTTATTGATTATCTACACCGGCGGTACGATAGGCATGATTGAGGACCCGGAGACCAAAACGTTGAAGCCGTTTGACTTCAGTCACCTGATTGACAACGTGCCCAAAATCAAGATGCTCGACTATGACATCGACCACATACAGATGAACCCGCCGATTGACTCGTCGGACATGAGCCCTGACCATTGGAAAGAGATAGCACGCAGCATCGCCGACAACTATGACGACTATGACGGCTTTGTGGTGCTCCATGGCACAGACACGATGGCTTACACGGCGGCGGCACTGTCGTTCATGCTCGAGCATCTGAACAAACCGGTGATCATCACCGGGTCGCAACTGCCGATTGGCGAGGTGCGCACCGACGGTGAGGAAAACCTGATCACGGCGTTGCAGATCGCGGCTGCCACCGATCATGTCACGGGGCGTCCGATCGTGCGCGAGGTGGCAATCTTGTTTGAGAACTATCTGTGGCGCGGCAACAGAGCGACAAAGATGTCGGCCGACAACTTCAACGCGTTCAAGTCAAATAATTATCCCCCATTGGCCGCGATCGGTCTGGGCATACATTTCTCGACTGACAAATTGTATCGTCCGGCGTGTACGCGACCGTTCAGGGTGCAGTATGAGATGGATAACAACGTGATGTTTGTCGACCTGTTTCCCGGCATCACCGAGCAGACGCTGCGTCATCAGCTCGAGACGCCCGGGATAAAAGGTGTGGTATTGCGCACGTATGGTGCCGGCAATGCGCCAACCCAACCGTGGTTTCTGAAGGCTATGTCAGACGCGGTGTCGCGCGGCATCGTGATTGTCAACATCACGCAATGTGTCAACGGCGGCATCAATGACAAACGCTATTTTGCCGGTGATCAGCTTGCACGCACCGGTGTGATCTCGGGTCACGACATGACATGCGAGGCTGCCATCACCAAGCTGATGTATCTGCTCGGCTCGGGCCGCACGCCGGCACAGGTGCGTGACGATTTCTCACACTCGTTTTGTGGCGAGGTAACAATTGATGATGTATGAAAATTGCAGTTTACTGTTCGGCGCGTGACAACATAGCGCCTGAGTATCGCGAGGATGCGGTGAAATTTTTGACTCATATAGCCGGGGCCGGACACGATGTGGTTTACGGCGGACTCAACTGCGGGTTGATGGGCGTCGTGGGCCGTGAAGTGACGGCTGCAGGCGCACATGCGATCGGCGTTGTGCCTCAGGCGCGTGCCGACCATGAGCACCCCGACAACATGGTCAATATATATGTCAACGATCTCCATGAGCGCAAGGCTGTGATGGAGCGTGAGGCCGACGTGTTTGTGGCACTGACAGGAGGTGTCGGCACGTTGGACGAGGTGGTGTCGGTGTTGGTGTCAAATATTTTCAACCGCACTCCGGTGAGGATTTTTGTCCTCAACC
This sequence comes from uncultured Bacteroides sp., assembly GCA_964557035.1. GTDB lineage: Bacteria > Bacteroidota > Bacteroidia > Bacteroidales > Muribaculaceae > CAZKYR01. Next base: position 2,719 of record CAZKYR010000174.1, read on the forward strand.
GTGACGGTATCTTTGACGGCCTCAAGCAGATGGTCGACACGATGGAGTCGCACAAGTTGGTGTCGGGCGACGCTGTGTGGAGCCGTCTGACACTGGTGCCTGACGTGGATAGTCTGATAGCCGAAATTGACAGCCTGTGAGAGTAATCAAGACTGACATAGAGGGAGTCGTGATTTTTGAACCGACGTTGCATGGCGACAGCCGGGGATATTTTTTCGAGTCGTTCACCGAGCGCCAATTCGCAGAAGCAACCGGCCGAGCGGACCTTCGGTTTGTTCAAGACAACCAGAGTCTGTCGCGCCGCGGGGTGGTGCGTGGGTTGCACATGCAGCTGCCGCCGCATGCACAGGCCAAATTGGTGAGTGTGACAGTAGGTAAGGTGCTTGATGTTGCCGTCGACCTGCGGCCGGAATCGCCAACCTACGGGCGCCATGTGTGCGCGGTGCTTGACGATGTGTCTCACTGCCGCATGTTCATCCCCGAGGGGTTTGCACACGGTTTTGCGGTGCTGTCAGACGAGGCTATTTTTCAATATAAATGCAGCGACTATTATCATCCCGAGTGTGAGGCTGCGCTTGCCTGGGATGACCCTGATTTGGCGATAGACTGGCAACTAACGGCTGATGAAGTGATGCTGTCCGAGCGCGACAAATCGCATCAGTCTTTTAAGAGCCTGTCTAACAAGAAATGTTAAATGCTGAGTCGCGTATTTTGAGTCTTATTATTCTTTTGAACGAAGGAGCGTAGCCGGG
>CAZKYR010000175.1:0-3461 GCA_964557035.1 uncultured Bacteroides sp.
TAATATATGAATCGCGATGACGAACCCACGGGTTATCATCCCGCCTTCCTTAAAAAGCTGACGCTTTTTTGCGGAGAGAGCGGGACTCTTGCTGCGCAAGCGCTACGCGATGACGAACCCCGGGTTCTCATCCCGCCTTCCTTAAAAAGCTGACGCTTTTTTGCGGAGAGAGCGGGATTCGAACCCGCGAAAGGCTTTTGGCCTTTATCCGCTTTCCAGGCGAACCTCTTCAGCCACTCGAGCATCTCTCCATTTTAAGGGTCGCAAAACGACACCACAAAGTTAGTGAAAATATCCGAATCAACAATCACTCGCTGCGGTCATCGAGATGTGCTCGCGGGTAATTTTTTTATTTTTAGGTGACAAAAATTGTTTGTATCTTTGCGTCTGCATTGCATGTCGGCATCACGACCGCCGCGGCCTGCTCAGGCGACAGTCGCGCTGTGACCCCGCGCCGACATTCTGTGTGATTTAACTCTATAATATGAAGAAAACTAAGCATATCCTGACTGCTATGTCGGCGGTGGCCATCCTGGTCGCCTCGGCAGCCACGCGCAGCCCCAAACAAGAAATAACCCGCAATCTCGACATCTTCACTTCGGTCTACAAGATGTTGCAGACAACCTATGTCGACACCATCGATGCGGGCAAGTCGATGCGCACTGCCATCGATGCGATGCTCGATGACATCGACCCTTACACTGAGTATATCGCTGAGGATGACCGCGATGACTTCATAACGATCGCTTCGGGCGAATATGGCGGCATCGGTTCGTATATCGTCACACGCGGCGACACCACCATGATTTCGGAGCCTCACATCGGGGCCCCGGCCCAGCTAACGGGCTTGCGCGCCGGCGACCGTATCCTGGCCATCAACGGTGTCAATGTGGTCGGGTTGCCGGGCGACAGCGTGTCGGCGCGTCTCAAAGGTCAGGCCGGCACTCAGCTCACCGTCACTGTGCGTCGTCCCTATGCCACGGGTGAGGACAGCATAAAGACATTTGACATCACACGCGCTAAAATCGAAATCGACCCGGTGCCCTGGGCCGGCATCATCAATGACAGCGTCGGTTATATCAGGCTTGAGACTTTTAACGAAAAAAGCGGCGAACGTGTGCGCGATGAGCTGCTCAAGCTCAAGGCCGACGGCCGCATGAAGTCGCTCATCCTCGACCTGCGCAGCAACGGGGGCGGCCTGCTTGAGGAGGCTGTCAAGATTGTCGGGCTGTTCGTACCCAAAAACACCGAGGTGCTTCGTACCCGAGGCCGCGACCTCCTCAATGAAAAGACTTACAAGACTACGGCCGCTCCGGTCGACACCGATATACCCTTGGCCGTGCTGGTTAACGGTGGCTCGGCTTCGTCATCCGAGATTGTCACCGGCGCCCTCCAGGACCTCGACCGCGCGGTCATCGTCGGCAACCGCACATATGGCAAAGGCTTGGTGCAGAGCACACGGCAGATGCCCTACAACGGTCTGCTCAAAATCACCATCGCAAAATATTACATCCCTTCGGGTCGTCTGATACAGGCCATAGACTACAGCCGCCGTAATCCTGACGGCAGTGTTGCGCGTATCCCCGATTCGCTCACCAATGTCTATCACACGGCGGCCGGACGCGAAGTGCGCGACGGCGGCGGCATCACGCCTGACATCAATGTCGAGCTCCCCGAGGGGGACCGACTCACCTACAACATCGTCAGCGGATTTTGGTGCTTTGACTACGCCACAAAATATGCTGCCACACACGACTCCATCGCCGAGCCCGGCAAATTTGTCATCGATGATGCTACATACGCAGATTTCAAGGCATTTATCGATCCTGACAAGATAGAGTATGACAAAGTGTGCGAAACCATCATGGAGACGCTCGAGAAAGCCGCCAAAACCGAGGGATATCTCAACGATGATGTCAGCGAGCGTCTGAGCGAGCTCAAAACGCTGCTCCACCACGACCTCGATCACGACCTCGACGTGCACCGCGGCGACATCGCCCCCTATCTCGAGTCAGAGATCGTGGCGCGCTACTACTATGAGCCCGGCAGTCTGCACCAGAGCCTGTCAAACGGCAACGACCTGTATATCAAAGAGGCCACCGCAGTGCTCGGAGATCCCATCCGCTACCGCATGTTGCTAACCCCCAATCAAGGCAAGACCAACAAAGACTGACCTCACACCAGGGCGTCGATGGCGAGGCGGTAGACGTCGAGGCCGAGACCGGCGATGACGCCGCGGCACGCCGGTGCTATCATGCTGCGGGTGCGTTCGGGTTCGCGCGCAAAGATATTGGAAATGTGCACCTCGATGACCGGCACACGGATGGCGCGGATGGCGTCGGCGATTGCCAACGAGGTGTGGCTGTATGCGCCGGCGTTGAGTACCACTCCTTTACACTCATCCTCATCGAGCGTGGCATGCAGACGATCGATGATGTCTCCCTCGTGGTTTGACTGATAATAGTCGATGTCGGCCGACGGATAGTCGGCGCGTAGCGCATCGAGATATTCGGCCATCGAGGTGTTGCCATACACGCCCGGCTCGCGTAGGCCGAGCAGATTGAGGTTGGGTCCGTTGATGATGAGTATCATGACTTTTTGCTGACGTCGACGCGGATTGTGGGGGGAATTGTCTCGTTGCGGCGGCGCACGGCGTCGGTGACCTCATGCGCCAGGTGGATGTATGCAAAGGCTTCGGGGCCGGTGCCGAGGGCCGCGGGTGTGCCTGCGTCGGCGTTGTCACAGATGCCCTGCACGAGCGGTATCTGTGCCAAAAGCTTGATGCCCAACTCCTCGGCGAGCTTGACGCCACCCTCACGACCAAAGATGTAGTAGCGTTCGTCGGGGTGTGTCTCGGGGGTGAACCAGGCCATGTTCTCGACCAGACCGAGAACCGGTACATTGACTTTGTCGCCGGTGAACATCGCGATGCCTTTGCGGGCGTCGGCAAGCGCCACCTGCTGCGGGGTGCTCACGACGATGACGCCGGTGATGGCAAGGGTCTGCACCAGGGTGAGGTGAATATCCGATGTGCCGGGAGGCATGTCGATGAGAAAATAGTCGAGCTCGCCCCAGTCAGCGTCGTTGATGAGCTGTTTGAGGGCGTTTGAGGCCATCGAGCCGCGCCAGAGTACGGCTGAGTTGGGATCGACTACAAATCCGATCGAGAGCATCTTGACGCCATATTTTTCGATCGGGATGATGAGGTCGCGCCCATCGACTTGGGGCATGTAGAGCTGCTCGGACTCAACGCCAAACATTTTGGGCACCGACGGGCCGAAGATGTCGGCATCGAGCAGCCCCACCTTATACCCCTCGCGGGCGAGCGCTACCGCTAAATTAGCGGCTACGGTCGATTTGCCAACGCCACCTTTGCCCGAGCTGACTCCGATGATGTTCTTGACTTTGGCCAAGGGGCGCTCCTCGGGTTTGGGGGCCGGTGTCTGCACACGTGTCTTGAC
>CAZKYR010000176.1:0-3421 GCA_964557035.1 uncultured Bacteroides sp.
TATTGTTTTTTGCCGATAATTTTCGTAACTTTGCGCTCCGAGACAAATAAGCCACCTGATGACCCCGACGACCACCGATGACAACAGCCCCATGCCACGCACTCAGCTCCAATGTGCGCTCTACCTCATACCCGTCCCCCTGAGCGACACATCTGCGGCGGCTGACGTCCTCCCGGCGGCCAATCTCGGCATCATCAGGGAGTTGCGCCATTTTGTGGTCGAAGATTTGCGCTCCGCACGACGTTTCTTGCGACGCGTCGACCGCTCCTTTGACATCGACGGCTCCACCTTTGTCGAGCTCAACGAGCACACACGCCGCGACCGACGCTACGTCGACGCCACCATCGAAGCTCTCCGTCAGGGACACCCCGTCGGACTCCTCTCCGAGGCCGGATGTCCCGCCGTGGCCGATCCCGGAGCCGAGGCAGTCGCCGTCGCCCAGCGCGAGGGCTACAGAGTCATCCCCCTCGTCGGCCCCTCGAGCATACTCATGGCCCTGATGGCCTCAGGCTTCAACGGCCAGTCGTTCGCCTTCAACGGCTACCTCCCCATCGACCACGACCAACGCATTCGCACACTCCGCGAGTACGAGCGCCGCGCACGTGCCTCAGCCTCACAGACACAGGTCTTCATCGAGGCCCCCTATCGCAACAACAAGCTCCTCGCGCTCCTCGCCGACACCCTCCGCCCCGACACCCTCATCTGTGTCGCCTCTGACATCACCGGCGAGCGCGAGAGCATCATCACCCGCACCGCCGCGCAGTGGGCGCGCTCACGGGCTGACTACGACCGCATTCCCACCATCTTCCTAATAGGTTCGTCCGATGGCACGCTATAAACGTCGCATATACCAGGCCGGTCCGTCACTCTTTGACGACATCCCGGCCGCGCCCGCCGACGACCTCATCATCACCAATCCCCCCGTCGCCGGCGAGCCCCCCGTCGATGACCCCTTCGAGCCGGTCATCCTCGGCCCCTCGCGCCACGTTCTGCGCTTCATCTCGTTCGGAAGCGGCAGCAGCGGCAACTCGGCCTATCTCGGCGACGACTCGCAAGGCATCCTCATCGACGCCGGCGTCGACGCCTCCTATGTCGAGCAGACCCTCGCGCGCCACGGCATCTCCATGCGCGCCGTCAAAGGCATCATCATCACCCACGACCACGGCGACCACGTCCGCTACCTCTATCAGATACTGCGACACAACAAGGTCATCCCTCTCTACTGCACCCCCCGCACCCTCAACGGCATGCTCCGCCGTCACTCCATGTCGCGCCGGGTCAAAGACTATCACCGCCCCATCTACAAGGAGATACCCTTTGAAGTCGGCCCGTTCAAGGTCACGGCCTTCGAGGTGCAGCACGACGGCACCGACAACGTCGGTTTCCACATCACATGCCGCGACCACACCTTTGTCGTCGCCACCGACCTCGGCACCCCCTCTGACCGCGTCATCCACTATGCCTCACAGGCCAACTACCTGATGCTCGAGTCAAACTACGACCGGCAAATGCTCATCAACGGCACACGCCCCGAGTACCTCAAGGCACGCATCCTCTCTGACCACGGCCACCTCGACAATGTCGCCGCCGCAGCCCTCATACGGCAGATCTGGACACCCCGCATGAGCCACATCTTCCTCTGCCACCTCAGCGAGGACAACAACACCCCCGAGACAGCCTTGCGACAGTCCATTGCCGCGCTTCTCGAGGCCGGAGCCGAGAGGGTGGGGGACGGCACCGAGTCGCTTGCCGCACGCAAGGCGCCCGTACAGCTCGTCGCCCTCCCGAGGTTTGACGCCACAGGACTTTACACACTCTCACTCGACAAATTATGAAAGGCATCATCCTCGCCGGAGGCTCAGGCACACGCCTCTATCCCATCACGCGCGGTGTCAGCAAGCAGCTGCTCCCCGTCTATGACAAACCGATGGTCTACTACCCCCTGTCGGTGCTCATGCTCGCCGGCATACGCGACATCATGGTCATCACCACTCCCGACGACCTCACCGCATTCCAACGCCTCCTTGGCGACGGCTCAGACTTTGGCATCCGCCTCACCTACGCCGTCCAGCCACGCCCCGAGGGACTGGCCCAGGCTTTCATCATCGCCCGCTCATGGCTCGACGGGGACGCGGCCGCTCTGGTGCTGGGCGACAACATCTTCCACGGCTCAGGCATGGTCACCATGCTCGCCGAGGCCGTCGACCGCGCCGTCAACGCCCGCCGGGCAACCATTTTTGGCTATCGCGTCAGCGACCCGGGCCGCTATGGTGTCGTCGAGGTCGACGACGCCGGACGGTGCCTCTCGATCGAGGAAAAGCCTGCCGAGCCACGCTCACACTTCGCCGTCACCGGCCTCTATTTCTACCCCCCTGATGTCGTCGATGTCGCCGCCCGCGTCCGTCCCTCGGCCCGTGGCGAGCTCGAGATCACCGACGTCAACGCCGACTACATGCGTCAGGGGCGCCTCTACGTCGAGCTCCTCGGACGCGGCTACGCATGGCTCGACACCGGCACGCACGACTCTCTCGCCGAGGCAACTGCCTATATCCGCACCATCCAACGCCGCCAGGGACTCGCCGTCGGCTGTCTCGAGGACATCGCATACGACCGCGGATGGATCGGCCGCGACACCCTCATCCGCGCCATCGACGCCCTCCCCGCCGGCAACGAATATCGCGAATACCTCCAGCGCAAACTCATTTGATCATGAAGATATACACCCGCACCGGCGATGCCGGCACCACTTCGCTCGTCGGCGGCCGCCGACTCCCCAAAAACCACGTCCGCATCGAGGCCTACGGCACTGTCGACGAACTCACTTCGCACATCGGCCTCCTCCTCGCCCTCGCCGGCGATGCCGTCGATGACGACACACGCGACACACTCCGCGACATCCAGACACGGCTCTTCAGCGTCGGCGCATACCTCGCCACAGACGACAACGACCCCGACCGTCCAGGGCACAAGCGCATCATCGAGGTCGCCGACCTCGGCAGCCGCGCCACTGCACGCCTCGAGGCCGACATCGACCGCCTCGACGACACACTCCCGACCCTCAGTTCGTTCATCCTCCCCGGCGGGCATCCCGCTGCCGCTCAGGCACATGTGGCGCGCACTGTCGCCCGTCGCGCCGAGCGTCGCATCCTCTCGCTCGCCGACACCGCGCGCGTCGATCCGGCCGTCATCGCCTACGTCAACCGCCTCAGCGACTACCTCTTCACCGTCGCCCGAAGCATCAACGCACGCACTTCCACACCCGACACCCCCGTCATTCTCTGATTTTTTTCGTACCTTTGCACTCTGATTTAATCAAATTATGTCACATAAAACCGCATTAATCACCGGCATCACCGGTCAAGACGGCTCTTATCTGGCCGAATTTCTTTTGGACAAGGGCTACGACGTCCACGGCACCATC
>CAZKYR010000177.1:0-3407 GCA_964557035.1 uncultured Bacteroides sp.
AATTGAGAAGGCCCATCCCGATGTATTCAACCTGCTGTTGCAGGTGATGGATGAGGGACGTCTGACTGATAGCCTCGGCCGACGCATCGACTTTAAGAACACTTTGATAATCATGACATCAAACATCGGTACCCGCCAACTCAAAGATTTTGGTGCGGGGGTCGGTTTCAGGACTCAGGATGTCGACAAGGAGTATAGTCACGGCGTATTGCAAAAGGCCCTTAATAAGGCATTCGCCCCTGAGTTCCTGAATCGTATCGATGACATCATCATGTTTGACCAGCTTGACCGCGACGCCATATTCAAGATTATTGACATTGAGCTTAACGGCTTCTACAAACGTATGGAGACTCTCGGTTACAAAATAAACATAACAGAGACCGCTAAAAACTTCATCGCCGAGAAAGGCTATGACCAGCAATATGGTGCACGTCCGCTCAAGCGAGCCATTCAAAAGTATCTCGAAGACGAACTTGCCGAGATCATCATGAACAGTTCGCTCAAAGAGGGTGACACAGTCAATGTTGATTTTGACGAGGCGGAAAAGAAAATTGTCACCTCGATAAATTGAGTTAAACAATAACTTCAAAAACACATAACTATGCAACAAGGTAAGATTGGGGTTACGACCGAAAATATCTTCCCCGTTATCAAAAAATTTCTTTATTCAGATCATGAGATTTTTCTTCGCGAATTGGTGTCAAACGCAGTCGACGCTACTCAAAAGCTGCGCACGCTTGCATCGTTTGGCGAGTACAAAGGCGATACCAATGATCTGCAAGTGACAGTAAGCATAGACGCCGAGGCCGGTACCCTCACGGTGTCAGACCATGGCATCGGCATGACTGCCGAAGACATAGACAAGTATATCAACCAGATAGCATTCTCAGGGGCTGAGGAGTTCCTCAATAAGTACAAAGACACGGCAAATGCCATCATCGGGCATTTTGGCCTCGGATTCTACTCGGCTTTTATGGTATCGAAGAAGGTGGAAATCCGCACGCTTTCATATAAAGAAGGCGCTGAGGCTGTAAAATGGGAGTGTGACGGTTCGCCCGAATATACCATTGAGCCGATCGACAAAAAAGAGCGCGGCACCGACATCGTGCTTTATATCGATGACGACAACAAGGAATTTTTACAACGCGACCGCATCGAGTCGTTGCTCAAGAAATACTGTCGTTTCTTGCCCGTACCCGTGATTTTCGGGAAAAAGCAAGAATGGAAAGATGGTAAAATGACAGACACCGACGAGCCCAATGTTGTCAACGCTCTCGAGCCGCTTTGGACTCGCAAACCTGCAGATTTGACAGACAAAGACTATCTTACATTTTATCACGAGCTTTATCCGGGACAGGATGATCCGCTATTCTGGATTCACCTCAACGTTGACTTCCCCTTCACGCTGACAGGCGTGTTGTTCTTCCCCAAGATTCACAATAATTTTGAAGTCAACCGCAACCGCATTCAACTCTACTGCAATCAGGTATTTGTCACCGACTCGGTAGAAGGTGTCGTGCCCGAATTTATGATGCTGTTACAAGGCGTCATCGATTCGCCCGATATTCCCCTCAACGTATCGCGCTCATATCTGCAAAGTGACAGTGCGGTGAAGAAGATTTCGTCTTATATCACCAAGAAAGTCGCATCACGTCTGGAGGAAATATTTAAAAACGACCGCAAAGACTTTGAGGCCAAGTGGGATGACATCAAAATCTTCATTGAATACGGCATGCTGACAGATGAGAAATTTGCTGACGCTGCAATGAAGTTTGTTTTGGTCAAAGACACCGAGGACAAATATTTTACTCTTGACGAATACAAGGCATTGATCGAGCCGACTCAGACCGACAAAGATGGCAATGTAGTTTATCTCTACACCACAGATCAAGTTGCACAATACAGCTTTATCAAAGCTGCAACAGACCGCGGGTATAACGTACTCGTTATGGACGGTCAGCTTGACAATCACTTTGTCGGATTGCTCGAACAGCGTCTTGAAAAGAGCCGCTTTGTCCGTGTTGACAGCGATGTCGTAGACAACTTGATACCTAAAGCAGACCGTAAGGCGGTAAGCTTAACAGACATTGAGCGCAACATTCTCACGACGCTCTTCCACTCGCAAGTGCCTGAAGTCAAGGGGGCACAATTCCTCGTTAGCTTTGAGGCCCTGAGACCTGAGGATGCACCGATTGTGATCACGCTCAACGAGTATATGCGACGCATGAAAGATATGGCCGCCCTGCAGCCCGGAATGAGTTTTTATGGCGAGCTGCCTGACAGCTACACATTGGCCGTGAATACCGAGCATCCGATTGTGGTTCGCATCAAAGATGAAGCTGCCAAAGCACTCGACGCCACTGTCGCGCCATTGCAACAAGCGGTTGACGACAACAACAAAGCGTTGGCCGATCTTCGCAGCAACATCAAAGACAATAAGCCTACCGACGAGCAGTCAAAGCAACAGAATGAGCTTGAGGAAAAAATCAACGCTGATCGTAAATCCATGACAGACGCCATCTCGGCATACGCCAAGACTCAGCCTGTCGTCAGTCAATTGATAGACTTGGCTCTATTGGGCAACGGTCTGCTCAAAGGCAAAGATCTCGACAGCTTCATCGCTCGCTCAATCAGTCTTTTGTAACAAACCACATTAACAGATAATTCTTAGCCGTCATGTCAGTTTTTGACATGGCGGCTTATCGTTATATGGGCAACAATGCTTTAGGTCGCTATTTTGCGCTGTCATTACGTTGAAAAGCGCCGCAAAATTTTTGTGCAATTTTTTTAATACAATTTTGTAAAATGTTCGGGCAAAAAGTAGTAAATTTGCACATTCAAATCCAATAGATATAAAATCAATCTGACAATCACTTATGTCTGACGTAAAAAAGATTAAAACCGCATTGATTTCGGTCTATCACAAAGATGGACTTGACAACATAATCAAAATGCTCGACAAAGCGGGCGTAAAATTCATTTCAACCGGTGGCACACGCACCTTTATTGAATCACTTGGATGTGAGTGCGAGGCTGTCGAGGACATCACCGGTTATCCTTCAATTTTAGGAGGCCGAGTAAAGACTCTCCACCCCAAAATTTTTGGAGGCATACTCAACCGTCGCGACAATGAGAGCGACCGTCAACAAGTAGAGCAATATGAAATACCCGCGATCGACCTCGTTCTTGTCGACCTCTACCCTTTTGCCGACACAGTCGCAAGCGGCGCATCCGAAGCCGACATCATCGAGAAGATTGACATAGGCGGCATATCACTTATCAGAGGTGCGGCCAAGAACTACAATGATGTCGTCATCGTAGCTTCAAAAGCCCAATATGAGCCGCTTGCCCGGCTGCTTGCTGAGCAGGGCGCTGAGACCACCCTCGAACAGCGCCGTTGGTTTGCA
>CAZKYR010000178.1:0-3406 GCA_964557035.1 uncultured Bacteroides sp.
CCATAGTGAGATGCCGCATCCACGCGGTTGGGAGTGAGGTCGACCTCGAACACATAATCTGAAGTGATGCCGTAGTATTGGGCGGCGGGAGTGCCGGGGCGTACATCCTCGTTGATGACGATGATGCCGTCGTGTGAGTTGCCTATGCCGATCTCATCCTCGGCGCAGATCATGCCGAAAGACTCGACGCCGCGGATTTTAGATTTCTTGATTTTAAATTCCTTGTCGCCGTCATAGAGGGTGGTGCCGACGGTGGCGACAACCACTGTCTGTCCGGCAGCCACGTTGGGTGCGCCGCACACAATCTGAGTGGGCTGACCGTCACCGAGATCCACTGTGGTGATGTGCAGGTGATCGCTGTCAGGATGTTCGGTGCAGGTGAGGACTTTAGCGATGACAAGGCCGCGGAGACCGCCGCGGACAGACTCCACCTCTTCCACACCGCCCACTTCGAGGCCGACAGACGTGAGGGCTGCCGACAGTTGTTCGGGGGTGAGATCGAGGTCAATATACTCTTTGAGCCAGTTATAGGAGATGTTCATAATAAGCTTATTGCACCCCCGTCGTGGGGGTTTTTTTTGAATCCGTGCAAAATTACAAAAAAAATCGTAAACTGAGAGCGTGTTCAAAATAAAAGTTGACGCGGGGCGGCTAACAGCATGTCCGAAAATCAGACATAATCATCATTTGACTATTGTCAGGCGCCTCCACAGCGACGGAGGGATGAGTCTCCACAAGGCTGTGACGATGCGCCAGCGAGCGTCAATGGTGGCTACACGGCGACCGCGGACGATGGCGCGGACGATGGCGTCTGCGACTTTGTCAGGGCGCATCAGCATGGGATAATGGTGCGAGGCGGTGTCAAGCAACGCGGTGTCGGTGAAACCGGGGCGTATGTCGGTGAATCGCACCGGCATACCCTGCATGTGAGCCAACTGGTCGAGCGCGTCGAGATAGTTGACGTCAAACCGTTTGGATGCGCTGTAGGCCGCAGCGATGCCCAAACCTTTTGTGGATGCCACGGATGTGATGGCGGCGATGCGTCCCCCTGTGTCGCGTCCGGCAATATATTTGTAGGCTGTGCCGACAATGCGGACAAATCCCTCAACATCGGTCTTGACTGTGGCGATGTCAGTGGCGGTGTCGGCTGTCGGGTTTTGATAGCCGATGCCGGCTGCCATCAGCACGATGTCAGCATCGATCTCATCGCAGAGTGAGATGAGACGGTCGCCGGCATCGTCGCGGGTGACATCAATCTCGGCGGTGGTCACACTCCCCGGCGGATACTCGCCCTCGAGCGCGGCGAGCGGGCCGACCCGGCGGGCGGCCGCGCCCACGTGCCATCCCATAGAGGCAAAACGGCGTGCCACTTCGCGTCCTATGCCCGACGACGCACCGATGATGACGATGTTATGTGTCGGCTTTGGCTTCATTTTTGCGTTTGAACGGTATTGTATATGTGATTGAGAACGAGCCTGTCACTGAGGATGAGCGAGGACCGTAGCCCGGTATGTACCACGGGTCGCCGTAGGTGTGTCCTTTGACACCGTGCAGGGGTGTGTGGTATTTGAATGCCCAGCCGAGCGAGATGTTGGCGGCAATGCCGACCCTCAGGCCAAAAATCAACTCGAGGTAACCTACTGTGGCTGTCTGTTTTGGTATGTCAAATCGCTCGAAGGTGTCCCAATAGGTGTTTTCCAACGTCACGTCGGTGAGGTTGTAGTTAAAAGAGGTCCATCCGTATCTGACACCCGCGTAAACCAGATATTGCGGATTTGAGTTGTAAAGAAAATTGTAGTTTGCGCCGATGCGAAAGTAGGGTGCAAACGACGAGTGATAGGTGTAGTTGGCGTTGTCGGGCGTCACTTTGCACTCACCCAGACCTGCCTCAAACACCGCGATGTAGCGGTTGTGCATGTTTAGCTCACCGCTAAAGCCGACGAGACCGTATTTTTGTCCGAATATTCGCATCACCGGGTCCCAAATGTCAACGCCGATCGAGACGCCGTAGAGCAACGGTTGTATCATGCGCGGAATGCCGCCTGTGTTGAGGGCGACGGTGTCGCGCCATTCGAGTCCGGTGATAGTGTCGACATAAATCGTGTTGCCCTGTGAGTCGTGTGCGTGAATCACCGAGGCCGGCCGGCGCGCGGTCGAGTCAGCCGGATTGATGATGTCGCGCAGTTCGTTGACAGGCTGTGTCGTGGTGGCCGCGCCGGTGTTGGGCGTGACGCGGCGTTGTCCCCACGAGGTCGCACAGATGGCCGTCAAGATGGCTATGAGGATAAGGCGCTTCACCGGCGACCTCCTTTCAGCATCATCTCAGTGGTTTCATCGGTGGCGGGGTCGGTGCTGACCCTGAAATATATCCTGAGCCTCTCGGTGTCGACATTTGTCACCAACGGGTCGGTGCAGACGACGCTGTCGATGAGGTGGGTGGTGTATTTGACCTTGTCGATGTGGTAGCGGAACATGGCGCCGCACTCTTGCGAGACAAAATAGGGGGTCGATGTGTAGCAAAGCGTGATGGTGTCATCGAGCAGATGGCGGTCATCCTCGATTGCGTCGTCGCCCAGATAGCCGTATGCGTAATGAATGAAATATGAGGTGTTGTCGCGGTTTGACCTCACAGGCAGGTAGAGCCCTTGGGTCATGGTGCCGGCGGTGACGAGCAGAGAGTCGTCGGGCACGAGGATGCCGCCGATTTGGAGCGAGTCGAGGGCGATGGCGTCACCGGTTGATGAGGCGTAGAAGCCGGCGTAAGGGATGCCGCTGCGCAGGTCGAGACAGTCGCTCGACTGGCATGAGTGTATCATCGTCACCATCAATGTGATGACTGTCACTACCGGCAATATCAGACGTCTCATGGTCATAGCTCGCTGTCTATTTCATATTCGTTGCGCCGGTCAGAGTTGCGTGCTATCAGTTCGCCGATAAAACCGGCCAGGAACAGCTGTGTCCCAAGCAACATCAGAGTGAGGGAGATGTAAAAATAGGGCGAGTCGGTGACAAGACGATAGGGGTTGCCGGCGTGCATGTCATAGAGTTTGATGGCTCCCACGGCTATCACGGCTATCAAGCCCAAAATAAACATCAACGATCCCAGGAGGCCAAAGAAATGCATCGGCTTGCGGCCAAACTGCGACATGAACCAGAGTGTCATCAGGTCGAGATAGCCGTGCACAAAACGGTTGAGGCCAAACTTGGTTTTGCCATATTTGCGTGCGCGGTGCTGCACCACTTTCTCGCCGATGCGGTTGAAGCCGGCGTTTTTGGCCAGATAGGGGATGTAGCGGTGCATGTCACCGTATATCTCGATGCGTTTGACAACGTCGGCACGGTAGGCTTTGAGTCCGCAGTTGAAGTCATGGAGGTTGCGGATGCCGCTCACGCGCCGGGCGGTGGC
>CAZKYR010000179.1:0-3400 GCA_964557035.1 uncultured Bacteroides sp.
AACCGAGAGGCTCACGTCCATCACGGTGCCGTTGGCGGGTGTCGACGGCACCACGATCCAGTCACCCACACGAAGCATGTCGTTGCTCGAGAGCTGTATGCCGGCGACAAAGCCCAGAATGCTGTCTTTGAAAATCAACATCAGGGCTGCGGCAAAAGCGCCCAGGCCGCCAAGCAAGGTCAGCGGCGATTTGTCGATGATGACCGAGATGGCGATGATGGCGATGATGCCCCACACGATGCCTTTGGCGATGTTGAACACGCCTTTGAGCGGGTGATTGTCGGTGTTGTCGTGCAGGTCATATCGCATCCAGATGAATGACAGGATGGCGCAGATGGCGATTGCGAGGGTGATGAGAAAGTACACCACCGCCAGACGCATGACAATGTCGAGCGTGGAGGTGTCGGTCGCAAAAGCCACCGGTATGAGTGCCATGAACACCAGCGGGGGGATGATGTGCGAGCATTGTGTTGGGGTGCGGGCTTTGAGTAGTTCGGCGCCAAAGTCGCTGTGCCTCAGCTTCATGGCTTTGCGTATGCCCCACAAAATGATTTTGCGGATCAGCCAGCCCAGACCAATGGCTACCACGAGCACGATGGCGCTGTAGAGGATTTCTTCGAGCGTTTTATGTCGTTCGAGGCCAACGAGGTCGAGCGCTTGGTCGACCCATTTGAGCAATGTAGCGGCGATTGTGTGTGAGGGGATAATGTTTGCGGTTATCATGATTTAAATAGTTGAAACTTTATATCAAATTAACAATTCAAGCGTCAGGATAGTTGGCGATGTCGTGTAAAAGTTTTAACTTTGCACGATATGAAACCGACCGACTTACCTGATTTACGCCCTGCTCCGCGACTTGGTATCGTTGTGCCATGCTACAACGAGCAAGAGGTGTTGCCCGCTACACACTCACAGCTCAGCGCTCTGCTCAAACGCATGGTCAGTGCCGGAGAGATTGCGGCCGACAGCTATGTGCTCTATGTCAACGACGGGAGCCGTGATGCTACGTGGCCAATGATTAAGGCTTTGTGTGAGTCAGAACCGCATGTGGCAGGCCTCGGGCTGGCGGCTAACGCGGGGCATCAGCGCGCATTGCTGACCGGCATCCGGAAAGCTGTTGATGAGTGTGATGTGTCGGTGTCGATTGATGCCGACCTGCAGGACGACATCGAGGTCATCCCGCGCATGGTGGAGCTCTATCGCAGCGGGGCCGACATCGTCTACGGAGTGCGCGAATGTCGCGACAGCGACACATGGTTTAAGCGCACTACGGCCCAGGGATTTTATCGGTTGATGAAGTCGTTGGGGGTCAAGAGCGTGTACAATCACGCCGATTTCAGGCTCATGTCGTCGCGAGCAATGCGAGAGCTGTGTCGCTATCAAGAAGTTAATCTTTTTTTGCGCGGCATCGTGCCATTGCTCGGTTTCAAGCAAGAGTGTGTATATTACACCCGTCATGAGCGCATGGCCGGCGAGTCAAAATATCCGCTCAAAAAGATGCTCAATTTTGCGATCGACGGCATCACCTCATTCTCAATCAAGCCGGTCAGGCTGATTTTTATTCTCGGACTCATCTTTTTGGTGGTTGCTTTCGGCATACTCATCTATGCGATGTTCCACTATGTGCGACACGATGTGGTGCCGGGCTGGACTTCAATCATTCTGTCGATCTGGTTCTGTACCTCGGTGTTGCTGATGTGCATGGGCATTTTAGGTGAGTATGTGGGCAAAATCTACGCCGAGGCCAAGCATCGGCCGATCTCGCATGTCGACACATATCTGGCGCCACGGTCCGAGTGATTTGCAGGCCCTAAGATTTGCGCGTATTTTGTGAAAGACCGATTGTCGTGTCGGCAAAAAGTTGTAACTTTGCATAAATTTAAACACCAATCTCAATGTCAAACAATCAATTGCCGCCGGGGCATAAGCTACAAAACGGCAAATATAAGATAATTAAGGCAATAGGACAGGGAGGCTTTGGCATCACCTACCGTGCCGAGACTTATACACAAGTCACCGGTGCATTAGGGGGCGCCAAGGTGAAAGTCCCTGTGGCAATCAAGGAGTTCTATTTTGCCGACTATTGTACTCGCGACGCCGACTCGCAGGCTGTCGTGACCAATGCGGCCATCCGGGGCACCTCGATGTTTGACCAGTTCAAGGCAAAGATGATTAAAGAAGGGGCTATCCTCTCGCGTCTTCGCCATGAAAACATCGTGTCGGTGATTGAGATTTTTGAGGAGAACAACACGGCCTACATCGTGATGGAGTTTGTCGACGGCCGCTCGCTGAGCGATGTCGTCGCCTCGTCGCCCGGTGGCCGGCTCGACACGGCACGCGCCATGCGCTATGCCTCACAGCTCTGCTATGCGGTCGACACCATTCACCGCGGACACGTGTTGCACCTCGACATCAAGCCGGGCAACATACTCATCGACAGCAATGATGATGTCAAGGTGATAGACTTTGGCATCTCAAAGCAATATGACTCCACACACACCGAGACATCGAGCACTCCGGTCGGCATCTCGAAGGGATATGCGCCGGTCGAACAGTATAGCGACGTGTCGCGCTTTTCGCCCGCAACCGACATTTACGCCATCGGTGCCACAATCTATTACATGCTCACCGGTTCGGTGCCCCAGGAGTCGATCATTCGCGTGAGCAACGACATGGTCACCCCGCTGGCACAACTCAACGGCGCGGTGCCGGCACACATCTCTGATGCCGTGATGAAAGCGATGAGCATCAAGGCTCAAGACCGTCATCATGCTGCAGCCGACCTCAGCGCCGAGTTAAACCGTGAGACTCCCGCCTCGGGCGATGCAACCGGCGGCTACTCTCCGAGCGAGGATAACAGCAAGACAATTCCGGTCGTGCCACCTGTTCCGCCGGTGATAGATAACAGCGGTCCGATAATATCAAATGTGGAAGTCGGTGACAACTCGGGTTCCAATCTCGCGGAGACTCAGCTGCAAGAGGAAGAAGTGGAGACCAAATCAAAAGCCCGTCCCAAATTAGCGTTGGTGATGATGATTCTCGCTCCCATTCTCTTCACCACGACCCTTTTTATCGGTTTTGATATGCCGGATGTCGGCACTGCTCTGTCGCTGATTATTTGGTCAAACGTCATCAGTGCATGCAGTGCGATGATCACCCCGATGTGCAACGTGTCATCAAAAAAAGGACTCTGGATGGCTACCGCCGGTGTGGCGTCGCTGCTCTATATCTTCAGATATATCACAGGCCTCGACTACTATTACTACACTGACTACTATACCACAATGTTGGGGTCGACCGTGTTATCATACATTGCACTGTTGGTGTCGTTTATCGGCAATGGACGCCGCAGCGCCGTTGTCTCGGTGATTTTGATTGCCATTTCATTGGTGATGTTCTG
>CAZKYR010000180.1:0-3370 GCA_964557035.1 uncultured Bacteroides sp.
TCATGGCGATGTAAGACGGGTGCGAGCCGCAGTCGGTCAGCCGGGCAAGCTCGGGCGACAACAGCACCGCTGCCACGATGAACAGCGTCGACGACACGCCTAACGAAATCAACCCCGTCGTGTACACCTGTCCCGGCGACGTCCACCGCTCGTGATTGGCAAAGCGGAAGAAGCCTGTCTCCATGCCATAGGTGAGGATTATAAGCGCGAGCGCCACATAAGCATATATATTGGTCACGATGCCATATTGCTCGGCTGCAAACCGATAGGTGTACATCGGCACCAGACACCAGTTGAGAAATCGCCCGACTATGCTCGACACGCCATAGATGGCAGTGTCTTTAAACAGGCTTTTGACTGAGGGCATAATGATTGTTGTATAAAACGACTTGATAGTGCAGCGAAAGACCGCTTACTCAAACAGCGGCCCCAGCGGGCGCGCGATGCCGAGATGTCGCCATGCCAGGTCGGTCACCTGACGGCCACGCGGGGTGCGCTTGATGAAGCCTTCCTTGATCAAAAAAGGCTCATACACATCCTCGATCGTGCCGGGGTCCTCGCCCAGAGCGGTCGCAATGGTGGTGATTCCCACCGGGCCGCCCCCGAATTTGTTGATGATTGTATGCAAAATTTTGTTGTCGATCTCATCGAGGCCATAGCGGTCGATGTTCAGCGCTTCGAGAGCCACATTGGCAATCTCCGTGTCGATGGTACCTGTCCCCTTGACCATCGCAAAGTCGCGCACACGGCGCAACAAGGCGTTGGCGATACGCGGTGTGCCGCGCGACCGCATGGCTATCAGATGCGCCGCCTCGGCCGTGCACCCGATGTTGAGCAACGATGCCGACCGCCGTATGATACGCTCGATGACCGGCTGGTCATAGTACTCAAGGTGACAGTTGATGCCAAACCGGGCACGCAGCGGCGCCGTCAGCAGCCCCGACCGAGTGGTCGCACCGATGAGCGTGAAAGGCGACAGCGTCAGCTGCACCGTCCGCGCACCAGGCCCCTTGTCTATCATGATGTCGATGCGATAGTCCTCCATCGCCGAGTAGAGATACTCCTCCACCACAGGTGACAGACGGTGTATCTCGTCGATAAACAAAATGTCATTCTCGTCGAGCGACGTCAGCAGCCCCGCCAGGTCGCCCGGCTTGTCGAGCACCGGGCCCGACGTAATCTTGATGCCTACGCCAAGTTCGTTGGCGATGATGTTTGACAGCGTCGTCTTGCCAAGCCCGGGAGGTCCGTGAAAAAGCAGATGGTCGAGCGGCTCGCGACGCATGCTGGCAGCCGCGACAAACACACGCAGATTGTCGACAATCTTTTCCTGACCGTTGAACGAGTCAAAGCCCGAGGGTCTGAGCGCACGCTCAAAGTCGCGGTCGGGGGGTACGCCCGGGTTGTGGACATCGATGTCGTCGCTCCCGGTCATAGATATTTCTCTCCAAATTTAGCCTTGGCATCGTTGACCATCTGCTTGATGGCCTGTTCGTGTGCCTTGGGACAAATCAACAACACATCGCCCGTGTCGGCCACGATATACCCGTCGAGCGAGTCGACAACCACCAGCTTGTCCTGCTTGATGGCGAAGATATTGTCAGTCGAGTCATAGGCCAGCAGACGGCAGTTGTGTGCCACGTTGCGGTCGCGATTTTTGGGCGAATTATCATGCAGCGAGCTCCATGTGCCCAGGTCGCTCCAGCCGATGTCAACAGGCTCGACATACACATTGCGGGCCTTCTCCATCACCGCATAATCGATTGATATGTTGGGGCACTGAGTGAAGTCGCGCGCTATGAACGCCGCCTCCTCGGGTGTCCCGAACAGCTCGGCACCTCCCTCAAAAATGGCATTGAGGTCAGGTGCGTGTGCCGCCAATGCGTCAATGATGCCGCGCGCCGACCAGATGAAGATGCCCGAATTCCACACAAATTCGCCTGTCTCCACAAACACCTTGGCCAACTGCAGGTCAGGCTTCTCGGTGAACGTCTTCACCTTGTAGAGCCCCGCAGCCTCCTCGGCGCCGATCTGTATGTAGCCATATCCTGTCTCAGGACGCGACGGCTTGATGCCGAGTGTCAGCAGCGCATCGTGCGATGCCGTGTAGTCGAGAGCCAACGTCAGCGCGTCGGTGAACGCCTGCTCGCGCGTGATCAGATGGTCGCTCGGCGTCACCACCATCACAGCCTCAGGGTCGATGGCATGAATGTGCCACGCCGCCCACGCGATGCAGGGAGCAGTGTTGCGGCGCGCCGGCTCGCACAAAATGTTTGACGGCAACACATCAGGCAGTTGCTCGCGCACCAGCGGAGCGTAAGCCTCATTGGTCACCACGATCACATTTTCGGGCGGAACCAAAGGGAGCATCCTGTCATAAGACATCTGCAAGAGCGAACGCCCAAGTCCCAAAAAGTCAATAAACTGTTTAGGGCACGCCGTGCGGCTGTACGGCCAAAAGCGGCTGCCGATGCCGCCGCACATAATCACGCAAAAGCGATGAGAATTATCTACAGTTTTCATTATGTGTCAAATCATTGATTAAGACCACAAAGTTAATAATTTTTTTTCAAAAACAACCCTCCTCCATTCCATCCGGCCCTTAACCGACCCTAAGGCCCACACCGATAGCCTTCTACACCAATCAACACCCCTCGTTAGCTTTTTCGCCCGAATAAAACAAGCGAACCCGGCATTTTCACACCCGATTCGCCATGATTTCGCAAAGCTTACAAACACATTAGCCGACCTCCTTAGAGGCTTTGACTGTCTTATCAAATTTCACAAAGAAGCCATCATAAGACAAATCTTCGTCAATATCAGGCCAATGAATTCCAAAATGCGACAGCTTATAGTTTTCGCGCTGCGATTTATCGGCATTTTTTAAACGTGAATAGTCCGAAAACAGCTCTTGTGCCTTTCTTCCATCCGTCAATTCTATCCAAACACCCGTTTCGGTCAGCCATACATTTTTTACCTGACTTCGATTCATTTGATCCCTCCTTTCTTAAAATGCTCGTTCCAACGTCCAATTATAATATCTCTGTTCTCATCAAGGATAGATTCTATCATCCGTAATTCATTCTTCTTGAATCCAAAATTTTCAACAAGGCTTAAAGATTCAACTTCATACTTTGCTTCGGCATCTCCTTTGCTTATGTGCACATGTATCGGTTCATGCTCATTCGACCAAAAAAAGAAGCGAAATCCAAAAAGAATAAATAGTGTAGGCATAGCGGACTGTTAAGAATTATACAAAGGTACTGCAAAATTCCTAAATTACAAAAAACAGACTTGGATCTGAATCCAAATCTGTTGACGGGTGGAGTATAGCGGACTCGAACCGCTCACCTCGACACTGCCAGTGTCG
>CAZKYR010000181.1:0-3362 GCA_964557035.1 uncultured Bacteroides sp.
CCGACCTCCACGTCCCGAACGTGGCGCGCTGCCAACTGTGCTACACCCCGAGCACTTTCCCTCTGCCGTTGGCTTTGGGACTTTTGCGACTGCAAAGTTAATACTTTTTGATTATATAACGATGCTTTTTGGCTATTTTTTTTGTCGCATGTTGCTGATTATGCGTCAAGCTTAAGTTTAGCCGCACATAACTATATGCTGTTCAGCAGGTTTGTTACCAATCTGCCTTATCGACATAACGGTGTCAGTCGAAATTATTAAGTGTCAGTCGTACTTGTTGAAAGTGCCGTCTGAATTGACTATCATGTCGGTGCCGTCTGACAGCTCGATGTCATATCTGCCTCCGCGCTTGCGCTCGATCGAGACGATTTTGGTGCCTTTATGGTTGTCTTTGACGTATTTGCGCGTGGTTTCGGGAACAAATTCCTTGGGAACCTCTGATCCGCGGGGAGCCTCGACTTCTTTCCAGTTGCCTTGTGCGTCAAAGGTCACCTCCGTGCCGTCGGTGAGAATGACTTCATACTCGCTGATGTGGCTGAGGGTCTTATCGATTTTGATGAGACTGATTTTTGATTTGAATCGGTTGTCGATGGTAGTGCGGGCTGCCTGGGGCAACACGGCGGGGTCGCGCGAGATGGTGTCGCGGGCCACGGCGCTCGTCGAGATGAGGGCGGCGAGAGACAAAGTTGCAAATAATTTCTTCATAGCCGGTTGTTTACGATTATGATTCTATAACGTCTGTCGCGTCGCTTTGGTTCGGCACTCTAAAAATGCTGAAGTTGACCGACCCGTAGGCGCGATGCTGGTCAAAGTGTGGCAAGTGCGAGAAGTCGTAGGCTTTTGAGTGCTCGATGACGATGATGGTGCCCGGTTTGACGAGGTCGCTGTCGAGAATGGCTTGCGGAATGTCGCCAAACCGGTCGAGGTTGTAGGGGGGATCGGCAAAGATGAGGTCGTAGGGCTGTCGGGCGGTTGCGATGAATCGCAGGGCATCTCCGCGGACGAGGGTGAGGTTGTCGCTCTCGTGTAGCTCGGCAGCGACTTTGCGGATGAAATTTGCCTGAGTGGCTGCTTTCTCGACGGCGGTGACGTGACGGCATCCGCGTGAGAGAAACTCAAACGAGATGGCACCTGTGCCGGCAAAGAGGTCGAGTGCGTCGGTGATGTCGTCCCACTCGATGAGGTTGTCGAGGACATTGAATATGTTTTCGCGGGCGAAGTCGGTGGTGGGGCGTGCGGTGATGTTGGTAGGCACGCTAAACCGACGGCGCCCGTATTTACCTGCTATTATTCGCATAGTGTGGCTGTTATGAGTTCAAATGGCACATCGAGTGCTTTGCGTGAAGCGCGATAGAGCCCTGCGGGGAAGATGACAGGGAGGATGTTAGGGTAATATTGACGTAGCATTGGTGTGAGACGTGCGCGTGTGGCGCGGTCGCCGCTGAGATAGAGCATGTCGCCTGCATCGGGGCGTACT
Organism: uncultured Bacteroides sp.; assembly: GCA_964557035.1. Taxonomy (GTDB): domain Bacteria; phylum Bacteroidota; class Bacteroidia; order Bacteroidales; family Muribaculaceae; genus CAZKYR01. The sequence goes on from CAZKYR010000181.1 coordinate 1,478, forward strand.
CCGGCATCGCGACATGCAGCGCTGACATAGTATAGGATGTCATTGTCATCGGCGCAGTCAAAGTTATTGGCCAACAGCAAGCGGGTGTGATTGACAATGACGATGTCGATGTCGCCCATGTTGATGTTGACATAGCATTGAGCGACGTTGGCGAGCTGCGAGCGCGATACAAAATATTTGATTAGCGGAGCTTGTGCGGGGATGACGATGGGGTTGGTAAAAGTGCGACGGACAAAACTGTCGAGACGCTCGTCGAGAGCGGTGAGCATCGACATGCCTGTGAGGTCGAGCGGTGTGGCGGTGATGACACATGGCGTGGTGGTGAGGTCGGCGTCGATGAGTGTGTCGGCCAACCTGCCGCGCAGGTCATCATCGGCACCCTCTGAGGGAACGATGGCGCGGGCACGTGTGTCGGTGAGGATGACGGTCTTGTCAAACTGTGTGGTGAGTTCGGGATGCTCGGCGATGACATCTTGCAACGCACCGAGCAGACGGTCGCAGTCTCCTCGGGGCGCATCGACCGCGTAGCTGAAGTGATCGAGCGCGTCGTGTCCCGGCGTGAGGTCGCGTGTCATGATGTCGACGGCATGTCGGCCGAGACGGATGTATAGTTTGTTGATCATCAGTTGTCAGCGGTTGCGGTGGTTGTCGTTATATTGTGTTTTGCGTCCTCCGGTGTCAAATCGGTTGACTCCGAATCCGTCATCATCTTCCTCATCCTCCTCGTCGGTCGACTCGGGTGCTTTGTCGCGTGTCTTGGGCTTGTTTTTGAGGATGTCGAGCGGCTTTTGTTGGTCGACCGGCGTGAGATAAAGATCCCAGGTCTGCGACATCTCCCAATTTTTTTTGAGGTTGAGTTTCTTAGGCATGTAGAACACCTCCTCGGGCTGTATCTGAGCGGTGACATCGCCGGTGTCCCATTTGCCGTCGGCATTGCGGTCGATAAAAGCACGCAGATAGTATGTTCCCGGATTGATGAAGGGGATGGTTGTCGTGGGCGCGGTGTGGGAGACGGTTATCACCGGTTCATCTTTTGAGTCGAGCAGTTCGAGCACCAATGGAAGCGAGTCGACCCCCTCGGGCGTGATGTGCAGCGTGGCATAGTCTTCGAGCGGCTTGACGCTAAATTGCGTGTTTATTCGGTTGTTATGCAATCCGTAGACCGTCGTGACAGATGCCGAGTCAACCTGCAGGCGATATGTCGCACCCGGCAGCCACTGGTCGGGTGTGATGGTATATTGCAGGGGGTGGCCGGCATCGGGCTGCTCGAGCACCCAACTGTCGCGGGGGAGGTCGATCCACAGTGTGTCTTGTTGTATGGCAAGCGTCACGGCGGCTGTGTCGAGCGTGGCGACGGGCGCACTCACATTTAGCTTCAGCGGCCTGTGCACATCTTGCGTCTGTCCCCCGGCGATACTCAAGTCCATGAAAACGGTCGGTGGAGGCACTGTGTCATTGTCATCATGCTTAACCTTTTGAAGCTTAGGTCGCTTGAAAAAATATTTGATAGTGTCGGTCACAAACGACAATTGGTCGAGCGTATCGGTTTTGAGATAGCGGGCGGCCACCAGCAGGGAGTCCTGACTGATGATGCTTCGGTCTGTGAGATAATACTTTATGGTGTCGAACGTGGCCGAATATTCGGTCACTGACAGTTCGCTTAGCTGGCGTCCGGCATGAGGCCCGTTGACGACTGTCATCTCAGGCAGCGAATCGGCAGGCGCATTAAAGCCGATTGTAATTGTCATGCTGTCGGGGCGGGCATGGTCGGTCATATACTGCGCCTTGTAGCCTACATTAAAATAGGTGAGCAGCAAGTCGTTGGGGAGATATTGCCACCCCTGACGCATCACTATCGAGTCGGTGTTGAACGATGAGGCCAACG
>CAZKYR010000182.1:0-3351 GCA_964557035.1 uncultured Bacteroides sp.
TCGATCCCGACACTTGCATCGAGTGCGGTTCTTGCGCCGAAGTTTGCCCCAACGACGCTATCATCCCCGGCGAGTAAAAATCATATTTAAAAATTTATTTAAAATCTCTGCCCGTGTTCTTTTTCACGGCAGAGATTTTTTTTGTTCTCGCTATTTTTTGCTATCTTTGCGCTCATCACCGCCTGTATGAGCATTTGATTTCCAATCATTCCTATAACTTGTTCAACAACACCTATATGCACCGGCAACAACCGCTTTTCTCCATCATCACCGTCACATACAATGCAGCCGACACGGTCGCCGACACCATGCAGAGTGTGGCGTCGCAGACTTTTCGCGACTTTGAGCACATCATTGTCGACGGTTGCTCGACCGACGGGACGCTTGAGGTGGTTGAGCGTTACAGGACGCCCGAGACAATCACCTTTTGCGAGGCCGACCGCGGCATCTATGACGCCATGAACAAGGGGTTGGGCGAAGCCTCGGGCGACTACCTGATTTTTTTGAACGCCGGCGACACTTTTCACGCCGATGACACTCTCGAGCACTATGCCGACGCCATCGAGGACAACGATCAGCCCGGCATATTGTACGGGCAGACCGACATCGTGGAGAAGCTTCCTGACGGCACGCGCCGACGCATCGGGCCGCGACACCTCACCGCGCCGGCCATCCTCACGCTCGACTCGTTCAAAAACGGGATGGTCGTGTGTCACCAATCGTTTGTCGCGCTCAGACGCCTCACGAGCCTGTACGACTCAAAATATCGCTTCTCGGCCGACTATGACTGGTGCATCCGATGTCTGCAGCACTCGCGCAAAAACATCTATCTCGACGAGGTCGTGACCGACTATCTCGCCGGAGGTACAACAAGCAAAAACATGCGGCAGTCGCTCATCGAACGCTATCGCATCATGCGCTTTTATTACGGCACACTCCCCGCTATCATCAGGCACATAGGGTTTATTCCGCGATTCTTAAAATCACGCAAACAAAACAAAAAATAATCGATATATGAACTATTTTATCATCATCAACGGCCAACCGGCCGGTCCGTATGACCTCAACGCGCTTGTTGCGCAAGGGCTCACACCCGCATCAACCGTCTGGTGCGAGGGAATGTCTGACTGGGCACCCGCATCGACTGTCCCCGAGCTGGCCGAATACTTCAACGGCCTCTCTGCCGCGAACAAGACAGACAATGCCGAGTGGTATCTGGCTGTCAACGGCCGTCACACAGGACCCTTCACGGCAGCCGATCTGCGCAACCACGGCGTCAACCCCTCGAGCATGGTTTGGCGTCAGGGGATGGCAAACTGGCAGCCCATCGCCTCAGTGCCCGAGCTGTCAAGTGTAGTCTTCCCTCACGGCACAGAGCTCTATGATTCAGGCAAGACTGCGGCCGCCGTTTACGATAACGGCATGCCCGAGGAGTCGCCCGAGACCGAGCACCCGCTCACCGAGGAAGTCACTGAGTGCCCCTCAAATCACCTCGCTCTCGCCATCATCGGCATCATCTTGTTCTGGCCCACAGGCATCGGCGCACTCGTCAAAGCTATTTTGGTGAAAAAACGCTGGGCTGAGGCACGCTATGGAGACGCCGTGTGGCTCTCGAGAGGCGCCAAAAGCTTAGGTATAACCTCAATCATTCTCGGCGCCGTATTCACAGCCCTCTACATTTTGGCTTTTGCAAGCGAGCTCTAAAAAGCGCGGCAATGATTATCACCAATACAACATTTGTCGCATCGGCGGGTGCTGATGCCGACGCCTTGTGTCTTTGGCTCAAAGATGCCTATGTCGGCACAGTCAGAGACTCGCATCTCTTTGACGATGTCGTGCTCACCCACATCCTGACGCAGCACGAGCCGGGAGTCGAGAGCTATGCCGTGCAGCTGATGAGCGAGAGCCGTGAGTTGGCCGACCGCTGGCTCGACACTGCCGCCCCGCTGCTCTACGACCGGCTCAAACAGCTGTTGCCTGGTGAAGGCCGTGTGCTTTGGTTCACCACACAGATGGAGGTGGTGAAGTGAGCGCAACGACGGCCGGCTCTGATTTTGAGCGCATCATCATCGGCATCGACCCCGGCACAAACGTCATGGGCTACGGCATCCTCGGCGTGCGTGCCAAGAAGCCCATGCTGATAGCGATGGGAGTGTTGCAACTGAGCAAGTTTGAGACCCACTACCTGCGCCTGCGTCGCATCTATGAGCGCGTGCAGGGACTCGTCGAGCAATATCTGCCTGATGAGATGGCGATTGAGGCACCTTTTTTTGGCAAAAACGTGCAGTCTATGCTCAAGCTTGGCCGCGCACAGGGGGTGGCGATGGCAGCTGCCTTGTCGCGCGACGTGCCCATCACCGAGTATGAGCCCCGCAAAATCAAAATGGCGGTCACCGGCAATGGCGGCGCCTCAAAAGAGCAGGTGCAGGAGATGCTTGTGCGCATACTCAACATCCCGCGCCAAAATCTCCTGCCGCAGCTCGATGCCACCGATGCCCTCGGCGTCGCCCTCTGCCACTTCTACGAGTCAGCCAAGCCCGTGACGTCCAAATCCGCAGGCTCGTGGAAAGCCTTCATCGCCGCCAACCCCGACCGCATCAAAAAATAACCGTATGGATACAACAAGGGGCGACTCGTTTGCGCGATGTCGCCCCTTGTTGTGAGGTTATGTTGTGTGGTTTAGAATGCTTTGAGTGCCAGATCGGTAATCCATATCCAGAGCGGGCAGAATGCCACGAACAGGATGACTGACAAGGTCAGTGATGATGTACCGGTCGCTACATAAGTGTCGTACTCGTCGGCGATGATGATACCTGAGAATGCCGGCGGCAGTGCACATGCTACGACGAGCATCTTGAGGTTCATCGGGTCCATGTGGAAGAGGAGACCGAAGATCAGGGCCAGTGCAGGCATGAGCATCAACTTGATGATAGAGCCTGAAATCGCCTGCCAGTTGAGCTTGATGGTGATGGCTGACAGCGTGATACCTGCTGAGAAGACTGCCATCGAGGCGTTAGCCTTGGCGATGAGGTTGAATGACGGGCTCAACCATGCCGGCCATTTGACGCCGATCAGCACCATGATGACGGCGAGGATAGGTGCCCAGGCCACAGGCTGTGACAAGGCGTGTATCACAGGCTTCCACGCGCTCTGTTTCTTGGCGCCGGGCTTCTCTTTGGCAATCGATGAGTTGAGCAGTGACAGACCCACAGGGATGCCGACCGCGTTGACCACGATGCCGATGATGGCGACCACGAGCGCTACTGCCGGTGTCGTGCCGAAGATAGGCTCAAGGACGGCAAATCCGAGGAAGCCGATTGTCGGCGAGCCGTTAATCAAGGCTGCGACGGC
>CAZKYR010000183.1:0-3288 GCA_964557035.1 uncultured Bacteroides sp.
CCGAGGTGTGGGACATGATCGACCGCTACTTTGAATTTGTCACCGCCAACGGCTATTTTGAGCGCCGCCGTCACAACCAGGCCCGCTACTGGATGTATGAGACGATCGACGAACAGCTCAGAGGCCGGTTCTACAACCGCGAGGACATAGCAGCCATGCTCGAGCGATGCGAAAAAGCCGTGCTCGAGAACCGCCTGAGCTCGTTCATCGCCGCCCGCGACGTGCTCACATACTACTTTGACACCCTTAAATAAAACTGATTACACGCCATGAAAACATCAATGAGCGACGCCCCGGCAGGGGGCGCCAAATTACACTACGGATACATAATCGTGGCCTGCTGCTGCCTGATCATGGGTGTCGACGTGGGCCTGCTGATGAGCTGTGCCGGCATCTTCTATGCCCCGGTGAGCCAATCGCTGGGCGTGTCGGTGGGCGAATTTGGCATCTACATGTCATGCAGCTTCATCACCTCGAGCCTGATGCTGTCGGTGGCCGGACAGATGATCGAGCGCTACAGCGCGCGGTGGATTCTCACCGGTGCGTCGGCTTTGGGCGGCATCTGCCTGCTGGCGATGGCGATGTTCGACTCGGTGTGGCAGTTTTACATCGCCGGATGTCTCATCGGCGTGTCGCTCGCATTTTTGATGTATCTGAGTTTTCCCACGCTGATCAACCGCTGGTTCAGCACCAAAGTCGGTCTGCTCATCGGCATCTGCAGCGCGGCCTCGGGCAGTGGCGGCGTGCTGTTCAATCCGGTCGGAGGCTGGGTGATGACACAATGGGGATGGCGCGCCGCATACGCCGTGTTTGGCCTGCTCATCTTAGCCGTCGTGACCCCTCTGCTTGCATGGCTGTTGCGCGACTATCCGCACAACAAAGGGCTCAATCCGGTCGGCTACACCTCAAAGGGCGGCAATGTCGCGGGCGCGTCCGAGGCGCAAGGCATCATGTATGGCAAAGCGGTGAGAATGGCCGTGTTCTATGCCCTCTTGCTGTTCGCATTCATCATCATGGCCGTGTCGACGCTCAACCTGTTCGTCCCCAAATATGTCCTGACATTAGACTACACCCTCGAGGAGTCGGCCTTCGCTGCCTCGGCCATCATGCTCGGCGTCACCATCGGCAAACTCTGCTTGGGATATGTCAACGATCGCAACTGTGCCGCCGGCGTGCTGGTCACCACCCTCTCGGGCGCCGTGGGCTTAGGGGTGTTGATCATGGGTCACGACATGCTGTGGCTGGTGCTGACCGGAGCCTTTTTGTTCGGATGGGCCTACGCCGGTGTGACCGTGCAGACCGCCATGCTTGTACGCACCGTGTTCGGCACAAAAGACTATGCCCGCATCTTTGCCATCATCTCCATGGCGCTCGCGGCCGGCGGAGCCATCGCCTCGGGCGCATGGGGCTTCATGGCCGAACATCTCTCCTATCCGGTTGTCTTTGAGACCGGCATCGCCATGCTTGTCACAGCCGCTCTGCTCGGCGTGCTGTCACTGCGCCGCCGGGCGTGAGCGTGATTCAATCTTGCTTGGCGGGAACGGTCACGACCGCTATCCCCTCGCTGTAGGGAGCGATGGTGTACTCAGGGTAGCAAAAGACATATCCCTGCGCGACAAGCGCGATGTTGTAAATCGGGAAATTCTCGACAGTGACAGCATCAAAGGCCGCATCTGCGTTGACATATTCGTTGACGCGGTCGAGATATTGAGTGATCGACAGATTCTCATCCTCGGCCAATCGTCTGACAAGTTCAACCCTCACACGCTCGATGCTGCCATAGGGTATGAGTTGGCCGGCCGTCATCTCATTGCCTGTCTTGCGGTCGTAGGTGACATAATAGTATTGCGTGTCGCCGTGCGCGCCGCCGGTATCGGCGTTGATAAAGACCTGATAGGTGATGACATCGGCGTTGACATACACCGGACGGGTGGCAAATGTGAAATTGAAGGCAAAAGAGCCGTCAGCCATATTCTCGGGCGCGATGACATCGACAAACGCTTTGCCGGACGCATCAAAAGCCGCGATCATCTTCTCGGGGGTGCTCACTGCGGCATGCACGGGGAGAGCGCGGTCGGTGTAGTACACAAAGTTGCTGTCGACCATCTCCATCAGCGACCCGATCACCGGCGATGACTCGGCCGGCACCTCGATTGACAGCGACAGATAGGCCGTGTCGTCATACTTGTATATACGCTCGATGCGCTTGAATTGCATCACTTCATCGCCGCAAATCAGTTCGTCGTCAGTGACCTCATCCTCGCTCACAGGTTGTACGAGCGCATTGTCAGGCTCAGACTCTATAGGCGTGTCAGAGACCGCCATTGTCGATGCCTTTTGGTTGCAGGCAGTGACCGATGTCAACAGTGCGACCGCACCGATTGCATAAAACAGCTTTTTAATCTTCATCTTATCTTTTGAAATTTTAATTCGCGTCAGCAACGAATTGGCCCGATTTATCGGCTCATCGTTTATCGCAGCTGACATCATATATAACGCCGCGACTGGCCGATCAGTTTGTGCGGGCGATGATATAATCAAACAAATCGGCAAAAAGGCGGCGCGTCTCGCAACGAGGCAACATGTCGAGCGCCTGCATCGCCTCATCGCGCATGCCGCGCATCACGTCATAGGCATAGTCGATACCCCCGTTGTCACGCGCATAGGTCACCAACTCGCTGATGTCGGCATCGGTCAGCTCGGGCTGCTTCACCAACCGGCACATCTCGTCATGGCGGGGCAATGCGTCATCAAGGAGCACATGGAGCAAAGGCAATGTCACCTTACCCTCGCGCAGGTCGTTGCCGGCAGGCTTGCCCACCTCCCCGGCCGTGTCGGGGTAATAGTCAAAGATGTCATCGCGAATCTGGAACGCCAGGCCCAACAGGCGGGCATATCTGCGCAACGGCTCAATCAGCGCGTCGGATGCATCGACTGCATAGGCACCCATCTCGGCGCACGCCACAAACAACGACGCGGTCTTGCGATAGATTACGTCAAAATAAGCCTTCTCGTCGAGCGTATGCTCGCGTGCATTGTTAATCTGGTCCACCTCGCCGATTGACAGCATTTTGCCCAGAGCCGCAATCGAGCCGATGATGCGCAGGTCGTTGGTAGCGATCGCCTCCTGGAGCGACGAACTGACAAAAAAGTCACCGATCAAAACAGCCAAATGATTATCCCACAAGCCGTTGATAGTCTTGACGCCGCGACGCAACTTAGTCTCATCGACCACATCATCGTGGATCAGCGAAGCGTTGTGCAAGAGCTCGACCGACGCCGCGGCCG
>CAZKYR010000184.1:0-3269 GCA_964557035.1 uncultured Bacteroides sp.
CAATTCTTGTCGGAACAGGTACAGCCACACCGCCGACGAGTTCCACAAGAGGAGGCGAGTGGAGCGACGGCAGCGCCGCAAAGACATTGCTGTTGCGGGCATAGAGCGCGTCAAAGATGCCGAGACCGGTCATCGCGTCAAAGCGTCCCAGGCCGGCTGTCTCGCCATGCGTGCCGGCGATGAAGTCAAATCCGTACTCTTGCACATACCACGGCGGTGCGGCCGGGTGCAGGTAGTAGCCCGCGAAGCCAAGCAGGTTGACAAACAGGAATACCATCGCGAAATGAAGATACTCGCTGCGCTGTCCGTCAAAATAGAGCCACAGCCCGAACGCTATCGGCACCGGCACCCAGCAAAGGTAGAAAAAGCCGGCCAGCGCATCGACCCACGCCGTGTGGTGGATGGCAAAAAACTCGTTGGGTGTCAGAGTGTTTGCCTCGTCGACCGTGATGCCGAACAGCGACTTCTCGCTCTGATAGAGTCCCTCAATGTCCACGTCGTTGACCATGTAGTTGGGGCAGATGTTCATCCAGTCATACGAGATGCCGAACAGCGCGAACGGTATCAGCGCCACCACCAGGCGGCGGGTCGCGCCGTTGTACATGAACAGCGCACCTATCAGCAGCGCCATGAACAGATGCTCGGGCCTGAACCCCACGAACAGCGCCGTCACCGCAAGCCATGCCGCCAGACACACGCACAACGTCACAGTCTCGCCGACGCGAGGCATCTCGGGGCGTAGTGATCGGCTGTTCATTTCTTCTTGCTTAATTCTTTGCGGCAGTGGTTGATGCGTGCAAACGCCGTGAGGTTGGCAAACACGGCGATGATGCCCATCGCCACTATCAGCACCATCACGGCCGGACGCGAGTCGGGATAGTCGATCGCGCCCACGATGCCGGTGGCCGCTGTCGCCAGCGACGTCAGCACCACGCGCTCGGGACGTTGCATCAGGCCTATCTTGCACTCGATGCCGAGGCCCTCGGCACGCGCACGCACATAGCTCACCATCACCGAGCCTATCAGCGCCACAAATGTGATCAGGGCGCCGATCGGGTAGTGGATGCAGATCAGATAATAGGCCAGGCCTCCGAGCGTCACCAGCTCGCTGTATCGGTCGAGCACCGAGTCATACATCGCCCCGAAGGTCGATGACATGTTGCCCAGACGCGCCACCTGCCCGTCGAGCATGTCAAACAGCGAGAACACTATCAGCACCAGGCCGCCCCAGCCGATCCAGCCCGTGTGCAGGTGATGGTCGACAAGGCTGCGGTAGCCCGCCATGGCAAAGAAGCCCGCGGCGATGATGTTGCCGATAAAGCCGATGGTAGTCACCATGTTGGGGGTCAGACCCATTCTGATCAACAGTCTCACAAACGGGTTGATCACCTTGTATATTCCTTGTTGCAGGTTGTCGCGTTGTTGCTTTACTGCCTTTTTCATATCCTTGTTTTTATCTTTTATTACCTTGATTTATCGCGATTTGCGTCTCTCGGGCCACACTAAGTGCGACGCCCGCTCGGCATACGGGTCAAATCGCGAGTGACGATACACAAAATTCTTTTGCATCAGATAGTTCCACGCCAGCGACACCACCAATGACACCACCACACGCGCCACGGCAAAGCTGCCCACGTTGGTGAATCCGAGCATCTCGAGCAGATGCCACGTGTCGAGAGCGTTGGCCAGCAGGCCGGTGCCGACCGTGTTGAGCAGCAGCGACCCCAGCCAGATCATCAGGTATTTCACTGCCACCGATCGCAGCGAGCAGTCGGTCGCCCGGAATGTAAACCTATAGTTGATCAGACAGTTGACCACGCCGCCTATCACTGCGCCGACGGGCGTCGCCACCCATTTTGACACACCTAAGGCCACAAGGCCTATCGACGAGCCTAAGTCGATCCACGATGCGATCTGTGACGACATCGACGACCGCAGGAACATGAAGATGCCTCCGCCTCTGACAATCTTGTCATATATTTTTGCGTACCAACTCATCCCTCTGTCATTCAATCAAATGTCCACGTGCACGCGCCAGCACCATCTTGGCTATCGCCACCGACGCCTGGGCGCGGCATGGCGCAAAGGTCGGCCAGTCGTTAAAGTCGGTCAGCAGCAGTTCGCCGCCGGGCGTGAGCACACACTCGCCGCCATACACATCCACGTCGAGTTCGCGTGCCGCGTCGACACACAGCTGACGCAGACGAGGCTCGAGGGCTTTCATATCCTCGAGGCTATATATCTCATGGTCAGAGTCAAACGGGAAAAACCAATGAAAAAACGTCATCCCCGTCACGCCATAAAATTTGATAGCCTCGCCTCTGATGTGACGCGAAATCACGGCTCGTCTGATGCCGCGCAAAAAATACTCCTGTATCACCTCTTGCGCCTCCTGAGGCTGGCGCACGTATGACACATCCTCCTTGTGCAGCGCATGTTGGTCGCCGCGCTTGATCCAGCACTGTGTCAGCCCCCGCTTCTTGAGCAGCGTCTTGACACTCTCGTCAGTGTTGACAATCACGCTGTCGGGGATGGCGATGCCGCTCCCCATCAGTATGCGTGTCTGACGCTCGCGCACGCAATTCTCGATGCCAAAACCCGAGTTGATCACCAGGCGGCCGTCGCGCTCCATCTGCTGCAGCAGCTCCACCGAGCGCCGCTCACGGCACATGTTGATCACCACCGGCTCGGCCACTTCGCCGCGGCAGAGCTGCTCCTCGCTGTACACAGTCACCTGACACCCCCGCTTGCGCAGCTGGTGGGCCACGGCGTTGAGGATGCCCGCATCGTTGCCGATGTGGTTTGGCGAGAATGCTCCCGCCCGCATGATGGCTGCTATATGGATGATTGACATGGTTTTAGCGGTCGTCGCGACAAGCGCTGACAATTCAGTTTGCAAAGTTAGCTAAAAAAATCGTGATTTAGAGCTGTTGTGCAATAAAAATGCCGCCGCCGTTGTTATAGTATATATGCGCACGCGGTCCTACATATTGTTTGTCATCCTCGCCATCATCTTTTTTGGTGACACAGCCGTCGCGCGCACCATCGAGCAGCCCGGCTCGGCCCGCAACTCTGTCTTCCGCGGGCGCTATCATTTCATCGGCCAGGACGGCGACACGCTCGCCATGTATGTCTTCAACGACATCGAGGTGTTGCCCGATCTGCACTTCAAGAACAAAAAAGAGGAGGAATTTTACTGGCGCACCGTCCGCGACGTCAAACGCACACTCCCCTACGCCAAACTCATCGCCGAGACCCTCATCGAGACC
>CAZKYR010000185.1:0-3258 GCA_964557035.1 uncultured Bacteroides sp.
GCCTCAACGCCGAGCGCGCCTTCAACGAGGAGCCGTTGTTTGCCAATCCGCGCAACGCCGCCTCGGGTACGCTCAAACTGCTCAATCCGGCCGAAGTCGCACGCCGCGGCCTCGATGCCTATCTCTATTACCTCCTTGGCGAAGACCTGCCTTTTGACAACCACTATGACAACATGATGGCCGCCCGTCGCTGGGGCTTTAAAATCTCTGACGCGATGACTCTGCTGCACGACATTGCCGAGGTCGATAAATACATCAACTATTGGGACACGGCGCGCAAGGAACTGCCGGTTGCCACCGACGGCCTCGTGTTCAAAGTCAATTCGCTCAGACAGCAACTCAACCTCGGCTTCACGGCCAAATCGCCCCGTTGGGCGATAGCCTACAAATTTGCCGCAGAGCGTGCGTGCACCCCGCTCAGATTTGTGTCGTTTGAGGTGGGTCGCACCGGCGTCATCACTCCGGTAGCCAACCTCGAGCCGGTGTTGCTATCGGGCACTGTCGTCAAACGTGCCTCGCTCCACAATGCCGACATCATCAAGTCGCTCGACATACACGACCACGACATGCTCTATGTAGAGAAAGGAGGCGAAATCATACCCAAAATCGTGGGCGTCGACATCTCTGCTCGCCAACCCGGTTCGGAGCCGGTGAAATTTGTCACACATTGCCCCGCATGCGGCACTCCGTTGTTGCGTTTCGAAGGGGAGGCTGCATGGGTCTGCCCCAACCGCTACGGCTGTCCTCCGCAAGCAATTGGCCGCATCGAGCACTTTGTCGGCCGTCGCATGATGAACATCGACGGCATCGGCTCAGAGACAGCAGCCGAGCTCTACAACACCGGCCTTGTTCGCGACATCGCAGACCTGTATGACCTGCAAGCCGCACAAATCAAGGGCCTCGAAGGATTTGCCGACAAGAGCGCCGAGAGACTGATTGACGGCATCGCCGCCTCGGTCAACGTGCCCTACGAGCGTGTCCTGTTCGCCCTCTCCATACCATACGTCGGTGAGACTGGCGCACGCAAGATTGCACGCGCCACAGGCAGCATCGACCGCCTGATGTCGATGAGCGAGGAGCAATTGACCGCCATCGAGGATGTCGGCCCACGCATCGCCGCATCGATCATCGAATACTTTGCCGAGCCGGCCAATCGCGACATCATCGAACGCCTGCGGGCCGCCGGAGTCAGGCTCAGCGCTGACACCGATGACGACGCCGTGCACACAAACCTGCTCGAGGGCAAGACGTTTGTCATCAGCGGCACTTTTAACCTCCACTCGCGCGACCAATACAAAGCCCTCATCGAGCAGAACGGTGGCAAGAACAGCGGCTCGATCTCACGCAAAACCGACTACATCCTTGCCGGTGAAAATATGGGCCCCTCTAAGCTCGAAAAAGCGCAAAAACTCAACATTCCGATTATTGACGAACAAATTTTTTTAAAAATGATTGAACAATAATCAGACTCGGGTTGTTATACAGAAAAATCGCAATAACTATGAAAGCTCTATCGACTATAGCAATAGCGGCGTTGATGGCCGCCACTTTCTCATCTTGTAATGAACGTGCATCATTGGCTACAAAAATAGAAGGCACCTGGACCGGCACCCCCGAGCGGATTGCCGATGCCTCGACTGCCTACTCTACAATGATAAAGACCTACGAGTTTAACGTGTCAGACACCGGTGAGGGTGGCACACTTGTCATCACAGCCCTCATTGATGTCGAGAACACCGTGCCCGGCACTGCCGCCGAGGTGCAGCCGATTGCGGTCAGCGCAGCTGCCACAGCCACCGTCACCGCACAGTGGGAGGCAATAGATGATGACGAAATAATCGTCCACATCGACCCGTCGTCGCTCACCATCAACGTCGACCCTAGTGCAGTCACACTCAACTACAATGCCGTTGACGACTCATCATCGTCTGCCCTCTCGGAGCTTAAGCCTCAGGCAGCCGCCATCATAGGCCGTCAGGTCAACGCAGCAGTCTCGTCAAACATCATGGGCATCACCAAGATTGACGACATCAAGATTGCCAACAACATCCTCGAATGTGAGATAGGTAAAACCGACGTATCTCTGCGTCGCCAGTGATCGCTCAGTGCTCGTCGTCACACTCGATGTAGTTGTGCATCGGATCGGCCTGCGTGCGTTGTGCCGGGGTGTATCTGAGCACGGGCAACGCCCAGTTGTACTTGAGGGCGCACATGCGCAGCACGATCACCGTCAATGCACACGCCGACTGTTGCAATATGGGCGATGAGGTGACATAAGTCAACAGCCAGTAGACTCCTCCGCCCGCCAGACACGCTGTCGCATATATGTCCTTGCGAAAAAACAGGGGTACCTCGTTGATGAGAATATCGCGCATTACACCGCCGAACGAACCGGTGATCATACCCATGATGATGGCCACCCAGATGGCATAGTCGGCGGCAAGGGTCTTTTGAATGCCTATCACCACATACAGCGCCAAGCCCACTGTGTCAAAAATAAACAATGTGCGGTTCATGCTCACCAGCAGCTTGCGAAACGCCACCACGATGGCAAGCGAAACGCCCGTGACACCCAAATACATCCAGTCGAGCATCCAGAAGGGCGGAAGTTGCAACAGCACGTCGCGCAACGTACCGCCTCCGATCGCCGTGATCAGACCGATCGTATAAGCGCCAAAAAGATCAAAATTCTTGTATGCCGCCAAACGAATGCCCGAAATGGCAAATGCAAACGTACCTATGATTTCAATGATGAGGATAAACTGGTCTTCCATTATGATTATGAGATTACAAGCTGATGAATGAATCGGGCGCAAAGGTACAAATTATTTTTGACTTAGCGTCAAAAACGGCGATTCATCTGACTGCGGCTGACGCGCATCACACGCTCATATAAAAATGCTGCGCCATATTGACATATGACACAGCATTTTATCTGATTAATGAACTTTCACTCCTGCGAAAGCTCAATTATTTTGACGTCTTGTTAGTCGATAGGCTCGTCTGCCTCATAGCCGCCCATCTCACGGATGGCGTTCTTGAGCATTACATACTGCTGGAACAGGTGGTTGACGGGCACCTCACCCTTGGTGTAGTCATGCATCGGGCTCTTGAGGAAGAAGCTGAGGAAGCGCTGTATGCCGTGACGGCCGTTGCGTGCGGCGAGGTCGCTCAACAGCACGAGGTCGAGGCACAGAGGAGCTGCGAGGATTGAGTCGCGGCAGAGGAAGTTGATCTTGATCTGCATCGGATAGCCCA
>CAZKYR010000186.1:0-3248 GCA_964557035.1 uncultured Bacteroides sp.
TTATCTGCAGCAATAGCCGACACAGCACTGAGTTGGCCCTCTGTCCAAAAATAGATGTTGTCTACGGCAAATGACGACATCGATGAGTTTGTCATTGCAAGTTGGATGACGATTGTGCCATATTCGGGTGAACCAAACTCAGCGACGTCTATGTCATATGAGTTCCATTTGTCAGCCTCAACTGTGAGTGTCTTGTTAGGTGTCTCGGCACCGTTGGCATCAGCCCAAACGGGAGCTATTGTGAGTGAACCGTCAGTTGAATCACCAAAGATGTCTATATGGAGCTTGGTGGCTGCCATGATGTCGAGTTCAAAATCTACGAGTCCACCCCATTGATTCATGTAGTTGGTGAACATGAGAACGGTGTTGTGGTTATCATCTGCGATAGTGCTTGCAACTGCTGACGAACCCCAAGAAGCAAATGCGGGTACGGTTGAGGCATCATAATATGCGCTATAAAGGGCTACTACTTTGTCGGCAGGTTGCTCAGGGGCCGGAGCTGCGGGGAAACCGAGAGTAGATACAGTGATCGCTTTGGGCTCTGATGTGTTGAGGCCATCGCTTGCCGTGACGGTCAGATTATATTCGGTCGAGGGGTTGAGACCTGAGAGTGTATAGGTCACTTCTTCACCTGATTTACCCGATACGCTGTATGATGTAGTGCCATCTGTGATCTGATAGACAATAGTCGGATTCTTATCGTCGGTTGCTGAGAATGTCAGTTGGATGCTTGTCATCGATGCTGTCGCTGTGACCTCACTCAAAACAGGGGCCTCTTCATCACCATCGATAAACGAAGGTGTGAAATAAACATTTGCGATGGCAATGTCGCTTGCGTTGTCGCCATTGAAACGGATGCCGATGACATGAAGTGACGTGTAGCTTGCCAAATCGACCTCGACTGTTGTCCATTCTCCGGCTTTTAGAGAAAAGTTATAATTATCACCGCGCTCGAATGTGATGTATCCGTCGCAATCTTTTGTACCGAAAATGTCGAGGTGGAGACTGCGGTATCCTTCAGCCTGAGGATCAATGTCAGGAGTCCACGACTTGAGCGTCTCTTTGTTATAGATAAATGCGCACTTTACATCGCCGAAAGCATAGGCTACTTCGCCATTGTCAAATATCATTTTGCCAATGTTGGTTGCACCTCCGTTGTAGCCGATCTCGTATGCAAAACTGTCATTATAGTCAGTCACGGTGTTGGTAAAGATCGGAGTTTTAATTTCGGATGCAGCGGGAGCTTCGGGTGACTGTGCAAGAGTATATACTGTTGCTGTGAGTGTCACATCTTTCATTTTGGCATACAGTATTGCAGTCGAGCCTGAGTTGACTGTCAAGACATTGCCATTGAGGGTAGCATTGTCGCTGACCGTCACCTCGACCTGCGAGGCATCGACATCCAATCCGAGTTGATTTTTGAATGTCATTGACATCGCGGTCTCTTGATTGAGCACGACAAGGCCGGGAGTCGCCGTGAAGGTTGTCAACACATCCTCAACTACGGGGAATGCCTGGATTGAGCGAATCTTCACTCCCCAGCCCCAGTTGGTTGCATCTGCAGGCTGAAAAACAAGGTAGCGGCCCTTGCTGCCTGCGGACAGTTCGGCTGTATTAGCAGTGTACTGACCGAGGCCTGTTGCCGAATAAGTCGGTGTTGTTTCAAGAATGTCGAGAGTCGGTTGATCATTGGTCAGATAGATGTCATATGCATTGGCTGCAGCTCCCTCCCATGTAGTTTTCACGATTGAGAGTTCATATTCAGCCTCCATATCGACATAAAAACCCTGAATACCGATTGCTTTGTTCTCTTCAGTGTTCCAGCCGCCACCTGTCTCGGGGAATAAAAATACATTTGACGTGTTGACAGGATTAGCGACAAGTTTGTCAAGATCAGCGGTTACAAAAGTGTAAGTCGCATCATTAGACGACGTCCAGGTTTTGGCCTCACCCAACGTGTAGATCGGTTTGCCTTCAAGAAGGTCTTGTGCACTTGCAGACATGAAGCCCGCACAAGTTAGCATCATCATGATGCCGCTAAGTTTTTTTACCATAGCTTAAATGTGTTAATGAATAAAATTAAATTTTGCAGCTCTCTGCTTAAAGGTAGAAGTAGTAATTAATAATGCAATTATTGACGATGCGGCCTCTTGCCGTAGAAACTGTTTGTTTAACCGGGCGGTTGTCAGACGCCCAAATCGATAGGACTGCTGACCGGTTGATCTGTCACTGCCAGGGCAGCGACATCTTTGACCGTATCAACATAATGGAACGTAAGCCCATTGACATATTCGGCGTCGATATCTTCAATATCTTTACGATTATCCTTTGAAAGAATAATGTCAGTGATGCCGGCACGTTTGGCGGCAAGTATCTTTTCCTTGATACCGCCGACCGGGAGTACTTTACCACGAAGGGTAATTTCGCCGGTCATAGCGATGCGCTCACGCACTCTGCGTTGTGTCAATGTAGAGATCAGCGAAGTAGCCATCGTAATGCCTGCCGATGGGCCATCTTTGGGTGTTGCTCCCTCGGGGACATGTATGTGGATGTCAAATTTATCGTACACTTCGGGGTTGATGCCAAATTCATGCGAGTGCGCCTTGACATATTGCAATGCGATGGTCGCCGATTCTTTCATCACATCGCCCAGATTGCCGGTGAGGGTCAGTTTGCCACCTTGCTTTGCCGGGGTCAGGATAGATTCGATGAATAAAATCTCGCCTCCCACTTCGGTCCATGCAAGACCTGTGACCACGCCGGCAAAGTCATTGTTTTCATATCTGTCTCTCGAGTATCGCTCGACTCCGAGAACTGCCGGTACATCTTTCTGCGAGATGACGTGTTTGATGTCGCCGCCTGACACTTTTTCAAGTATATAGTGACGCACTAACTTTGCAAGTAATTTTTCGAGTTGGCGGACACCACTCTCAGCCGTGTATCTCTCGATGACATATTCAATGGCGTCATTCTCGATGACAAATTCATCGGCAGTGAGATTATTTGCTTCAAGTAGTCGCGGGATGAGATGCCGACGTGCAATCTCAATCTTTTCTGAAGGCAGATAACCACTGATTTCGATCACCTCCATACGGTCGAGCAGAGGACGAGGTATGGTTGACAGCGAGTTAGCCGTGGCTATAAAAAGCACTTTTGACAAGTCAAAATCAACATCGATGTAGTTGTCGTGAAAGTCATCCAGATAGACCGGGTAGCGCGATTTGCTGTTCTCATTGATGTAGGCAACC
>CAZKYR010000187.1:0-3239 GCA_964557035.1 uncultured Bacteroides sp.
TGTAACCTTCTGATCCGTAGTCAGATGCTCTATTCAGTTGAGCTAAGGAGCCATAGGGGCTACACCTCACGGTGGATGCCCTTTCTTGTTTAGATGTTATGCGTATTGTGACTCCTACAGGATTCAAACCTGTAACCTTCTGATCCGTAGTCAGATGCTCTATTCAGTTGAGCTAAGGAGCCATGCTGTCGCTCTCTCGCGTTTGCGGTTGCAAAGTTAGTTGCTTTTTGCGACATGACAAAATTTTTTGACTTAAAAATTTGGGTTAATTTTATAATCTGTTATAAATCATCTGTTTTTAAGTGTGTAAAAATTTTGTATTCCGGCGTATGATTTGCCGGTTTGGCCAAAAGTTGTTATCTTCGCGCTAAAAATATGTCGGTTATGAAAAGAATTTTGTCCATCGGTGCGGCTTTCATCGGGATTGTCGGGACTATATATGCAGACAATCTGGTGATATTGCATACAAATGATACGCACAGTCAGATAGATCCTACGGATAAGGATTTGGGCGGAGTGTTGCGCCGCAAAGCCTTGGTCGACAGCGTCAGAGCTCACAATAATAATGTGCTGCTGATTGATGCGGGCGACGCGGTGCAGGGTACGATGTATTTTAATTTGTTCGGAGGCAAAGCCGAGGCTGAGGCAATGAATATACTTGGCTATGACATGGCCATCCTTGGTAATCATGAGTTCGACAATGGGATGGAGGCACTTGCGCGTAATGTCGCTTCGGTTAATACTCACTGGCTCGCGACAAATTATGACCTTTGGGACAGCGCGCTCGCAGGCTTTTTCAGACCGTATGAAATCCGGGATGTTGCCGGACGGCGGATTGGGTTTATCGCACTTAACCTAGATCCTAAAGGAATGGTGGCCGAGGGTAACTATGACGGCGTAGTGTATAATGACATCATAGCAACCGCAAATACAATGGCTGCTTATCTTCGTGATAAACAAGCGGTTGATATGGTGGTCGCAATCACCCATATCGGTTATGGAGACATGACCGGGACTGACGATGTTGAGTTGGCAGCTGCTTCGCAAGGTATAGACATTATTATAGGTGGCCATTCACACACGGTGGTGAATCCCGGTGAGATGTCGATGGTGTTGAATGCTGTCGGGCGACCGGTGCTGGTTGCCCAGACCGGCAAGTCGGGTCTCAATGTAGGAGAGATAAAGATTGATCTCGACAATCTGACCTCTGACTATCGTCTTATCAACGTGGACAGCCGGTTTGATGACCGGGTGGATGCCGAGGATGCCGTGAGGCTCGAGCCCTATAGGCACGCCGTAGATTCGGTGATGTCTATCGAGGTTGCTCAATCTGCGCGTGAGCTCGAGCAGCATTCGCAGGCGTTGCAAAATTATCTCAGCGATTTTATATACGACCGAGGTCGCGAGTTGAGCGGGCATGTGGATCTGGCGTTGTTGAATAAAGGTAGCATTCGGCGTGGTCTGCCGGATGGGACTGTCACGCGCGGCATGATAATCATGATGCAGCCGTTCACAAATCACATTGTCACTATGCGTATAAAGGGCGCGGACCTCCGCGATGCATTTGACGTGATGGCGACCCGCGATGGTGATGGTGTCAGTCGTGGCGTCAGGGCTACCTACAATCCGCGCAATAATAAATCGGTAGATATATATATTAATGGTGAATTGCTCGATGATGAGCGCGAGTATGTTGTTGCAACCATCGATTATCTCGCCAATGGGGGTGACTACATGGAACCTTTGACACGCGGAGTGCAGCTCGACCGCAGTGAGACCATTGTGTATGAAGATTTGTTGCGCTATTTGGCCGACAAGCCCCAAGGCTATCTCATTGATGGCGATGATGACAAGCGTATGATAGGGGTCTACGTAAGCGATTTGCCGGCCGCGCACAAACAACAGTTGCATTGAGCCGATTATAAAGACAATGCGGGCGCGCCTGATGAATCATGGCGCGCCCGCATTAATGTATCTGCAAATTCAAATTTTTTTAGCAAGCGATAAATCCGCGTTGCTAAGCTTTTACTAATTTATACGGTGAGGGGAGCAGGGAGGTCGGTGGCCGGTTTTGCTTCCCAGCCGAGTGCGCTTGCACCCAGGACGGCAGCATCTGCCTCCTTGAGCTCTGACAGCAATATTTTGATTTTGCCTTTGTGGATGGGAAGATTGTTGCGCTCAAATGACTCGCGCAGCGGTTTCATCAACATGTCGCCGCTCTTGGCTAGGCCGCCAAAGATGACGAATGCCTCGGGAGAGGTAAACGAGGCAAAGTCGGCCAACAGCTCGCCAAGGATAGTGCCGGTGTAATTAAACACATCCTGAGCCATCTTGTCGCCGGCGACAGCAGCGTCATACACATCTTTGCTGGTGAGTTCTTCGGCCGGGATGTTGCGCATCAACGACGGCTCGTTTTGGCGAGCCTCGAGGAACTCTTGTGCCGTGCGGACAACGCCTGTGGCCGAGCAATAGGTCTCGAGACAGCCGCGACGACCGCATCCGCAGAGACGTCCGTTGCGACGGGCGATGACATGTCCGAGCTCGCCGGCCTGGCCGTCAAATCCGTACACCATCTGTCCGTTGCATACCACGCCGCCACCAAGGCCGGTGCCGAGTGTGATCATGATGAAATCTTTGAGACCGCGGGCAGCGCCGTAGGTCATTTCGCCGATAGCGGCAGCGTTTGCATCGTTGGTGAGAGCCACGGGCAGGCCAAATTTCTCGCTCATCATTTCGGCAATGGGGAGAACGCCTTTCCAGGTGAGGTTGGCGGCATGCTCGATTTTGCCGGTATAGTAGTTGGCGTTGGGAGCTCCGATGCCGATACCATAAATTTTGTCTTGAGCGTTGTTTGCCTCAATCAGACGAGTGGCTTCGGCGTGCAGCTCGTTGATGTAGTCTTCAAAATCGGCGTGTTTGTGAGTTTTGATAGAACCCGAAGCAATGACATTGCCGCGAGCGTCAACAATACCGAACACGGTGTTTGTCCCACCTATGTCGATGCCTAAAACGTAAGGTTTGTTCATGTTATTATTTGGTAAAAAATGAATATATCCGTAGAATGTGCCTAATAATAGATATTTGTTGCAAATTTAGCGAATATTTTTGAAAATTAGCGTAAAAGAGCGTCATAAATGCATCAAAAAATCTATATAAACGTAAAACGCAATCTCTCAGCCAAGTATGAATAAAGTTGAAAATTCTTTTAAAAAAAAGTGGATAAATCTTTGTCAGTTCAA
>CAZKYR010000188.1:0-3232 GCA_964557035.1 uncultured Bacteroides sp.
TAGAGGCCGTTTGCGGGGTTGGCTACCTGTACACCCTGCATGTTGTAGTAGAGTGTCTCGCCGTTTTGCTCAGCTACGACTGTCTCGATGCCTCCTAATGCGTTGTCAACATCGATGCCCATGTAGCGGAAGCGTACCTGTTTCACTGACTCGAGTGTCAGGGTGCCGTCGACCTCGCCTGTCCATTCAACGGGGCTGTTGACGCCTGTACCCTCGCCGGTGACAGTGCCGACTACATTACCCTGTGCGTCGCGTGCCACGAATGCGCCTTTAGAGTTGGTGTCGGTCTGCACGAAGATTTTAGAGATGCGTTTGCCGTTGGCGGGTGTCACGACGATGAGGTTGTTCTGCATCCAGCGTACGTGTGAGCCGTATGCGCCGGTGAAGTAGCTGACGGGCACCGGATTGCCCTCTTTGTCAGTGGTGGTGCCTTGTACGAATGTGATGGTCACGTCGCCGTTGGTGAATGTCTCGCCGGTGAGTGAGCACTCCTCCTCCTGGTTGCTTGAGGCTGTGCTTGAGCCGTCGCGGTTGATCAGTTTGACGCCACCCTCGATGCCGGTGTAGTCAGGAGCGACGAACAGTGCGTTGTAGGTGTCGGGAGTGGGGGTGGGGGTCGGAGTCTCGCCGCCTGTGGTCACGTCCTTGCCGTCTTTGTCAAGGAATTTGACGGGTGTCACCTGATATGTGCCGTTGTAGATGGCTACGAAGCCTTCCATGGTGTAGCCCTCGCCCACGGGGACGGTCACGGTCTGTGAGAAGCCGTTGCGGATGATGATGTCGTCTGAGCCGTCAGTTGCGGGGAATGATTTGCCGTCGGTTGAGTTAGCTGCCGAGATTGTCAGGTCCTCGATGCGGATGTATGAGCTGAGGGGCATTGAGTTGAGGTCGGCTGCGACGATTGTTTCGGGAGCGACGGGGGTGTTGACGTCGGCGATCTTGAAGTTGTTGGGGCTTTGCATCTCGGGCAGACCGTTGTAGTCTTTGTATTTGCCTGCAAAGCCGGCGGGGATTTGGTCGCCGTTCTTATAAGTCTGTGTCATTGTGCCGTACACGAGCAACCAGCCGCCATTGAGGTCGGTGATGTAGAGTGACGAGCCGTTTTGGTAAACAGCGTATGCGGCGGCGTTGATAGCCACCTCGTTGGCTGTGTCGGCTTTGACGAGCCACTCACCGATGCTTGCGACAGAATTTGTGGGGTCAACGGGTACGTCGGGCACCTCAACCTCGCCGGGATTGCCGCCACCGACGATGTCGAGCTGTGTGAAGTCGAGCTGGCCGCGCTTGGTTGCGCCATCCGAGCCATACACGGCGTCGTTGCCGACTTCAAAGGTGACCTCTGTTGCGTTGCCGGTCCAGGTCACTTTGGTGTCGCCGAGAGCCTGAGCGGCGATTGTGCCGGTCGATGCGGTGATCGGAGACAGACGTTTGAGGCCCTGGGTCGAGATGGTGAACACGATCTCGGTCATAGGCTCTTTAGCCTTGAGGGTGAATGTGTTGCCGGTGTAGATGCGGAGGTCTGAGCCGCTTTGGATATATACGGGCACACTGTTGGTGTTAGTGCCTGCGGCACCGATGAGTGTGAAGTCGCCTGTGGTGAGCTCTGTCAGCTTGACGCTGGTCTCGCCGCCGAGCTGCGGGCCAAACAGATCCTTCATCACGAGCGTTGCGGCTGAGGCTGACATCATTGCAACCATTGCCACGAGAGTGAGTAGAATTTTTTTCATAATTGAGATATTTGGTTGATTTATAGTGTGTTGTTTGCTAAATTGGGTATGGGACTATACACCGCAAAGTTAGCTACTTTATGTCAATCTGCCAAATATTTTGTCACAAATCTGTTTCCCCTCTCTAAAACGCTCGCCGGTTGACGCAAGACGCCCTTGGCCTGCGTTGAAACATTCCCGTTAATTGAGCCTAATTATATGGCTCTGAGCAAGATGTTGTATTTGCCTATCAGCATTGTCGGTTGCCAGCTCAGTTTGGCCGCCCGCAACCCGGGGTCGCCGCAGTCTTCCTCGCGGTTGACATAGCGCAGTTCGGGGTGACGCTCGAGCATCATGGCCGCAAACTGTGACGCGATCATTTCGCCCGCACCGGCCACCTCATGGTCCATCTTTTCGATATGCGCAAACAGGGTGTCGCCCGACACCTCGCCGGCTGTGAAAGCCACCGTGCGTCCGGCGCCGTCGCGCAGCAGGGCGCCCTCAAAGCCGTAGGTCGTCATTTCGCTCAGCACCCGGCGCGTCATCTCGCGCTCGTTGATGCGCGAAGGGGTGTCGTCGTCGGACGGCGCCTCAAAACGTGCCAATGCCTCGAGAGCTTCGTGGATATTTGAGGGCGTAAGGGGCTCGACGCTCCACCCGGGGTTGTCGGCGACAAAGCGGTTGACATGGTTGCGTTTTTTTGACATCTTTTTCCCTTTGAGGGTCGCGATCATCTCGATGTCATACAGATAGTCGCTCCAGTTGGCCAATTTGCTGATTACGGCGCCCGGACGTGTGGCCGCGATGTCGAGCTTGTCGACCGGCACGGCGCTCAGGCGCAGTGTCTGACCTTTGCGGCGGCAGTATTCGTCGAGCAGCTTGAGCGACTCGGAGGTGCTCATCGCGCCCACCGGCATCGCGAAGCCGCCAAACCTCATGTCGTCCTCACATATTCCGCTGACAAACAGGGTGTCGCGGATGATACAAAACCGATAGTCAAAAAAGTCGGCCCACATATACAGCCCGCCTATGGTGTAGTCGCATGCACGCGACCCCGACCGGGCCAGGATAGCCCTGATGTCGGGTATGTCGGCCTTGGTCAGCGGTTTGAATGTCAGTCGCTCGCCCCCGGTTCGCGGTGTCGGGGCGGTGGTCGGGGTGTATCTCAGTGCTCTCATAATAGTGTCGCTTTAATCTTTAGCCTCCCGGGTGCAACGCACCTTGCGAGGCTTTAAATATTAACGCTTTATGAGGCCGATTGGTTGAGATTCCCCCTCTTGTCGAGGTGATGTCAGCGCGAGATATAGGCGGTGTAGCGCTCGGTGAAGCGTCTGAACGCGCCGATGCGCATCAGTCCCCACTCAAAAATGGCGATGCCGACAAGAGCTGTCGCTATTCCGGCCATCACGTCGATCAGATAGTGGTGTGACGAGTAGACGGCCGTGAACCAGATGCCGGCGCATATCACCGCTGCCGTCACGCGCCACCACAGCGACGTGCGCGCCCGCAGCGAGTATACGAACGCT
>CAZKYR010000189.1:0-3221 GCA_964557035.1 uncultured Bacteroides sp.
CCGTCGACAATATATCTGTCGCATATTTATAAGCCAGTTCGCCGAGCTGCCGAGGCCGACCTCCATATTTGGCGTTGCGTATCAAGTTGGCATATTTGCCTGCAGAGTCGTAGTAAAACAGGGCGGTTGCACGCTCAACGGGGGCGTGCCCCATCACACGTTCGTGTATCGAATTGAATGTCGTGTGGCCTTGTTCGACTATCAGCGTGCGGGGCATCTCCGAGTCACATATCAGACAAAGACAGCGCTCGTCGGCAACGAGCGAGCGACCGCACACTTCGCATACGCGCGGATAGATGACCGACAGCAGGTCGTCAAACAAACGTTTGAATGTCAGGTGCGGGGCCATAAAGTGTGAGCCCTTAAAAGTGCGGCAACGCGGTCGGGCTCATAGCCTCGCGACACGCCGAATCGATAGAGTTTGGTGCGTCCCTCGTAGGTGTCTCCCTCGGCTATTGTGCGCGCCTTGGCCGCGAGCAATTCGGTCATTATTTGGTTGTAATCCTCGTCGTCGATCTCCTCAGACAGTGCATGGTCAATGATTTGACGGGGCAATTGCTTCGCGTACATTGCTGCGGCAATCTTGCGGCGTCCCCAGCGTGCAAATCGATATTTGTCCCTGGCAAATGCGGCGGCAAACCGGGTGTCATCGACAAAGCGTCGGTCGGTGAGTGACTTGAGTACTTTTTCCGCGTCGCCTGACGACAACCCTTTGAGCAGCAATTTGCGCCGTATCTCACCGGTGCATTCCTCCGAGCGCATGCACAGACGCTCCATGGCGATGATAGCGTTCTCGACTGTCAATGGTTTGGCGGGTCTCATCTGCGTGGGTGTGAGGCGATGGCAAAACGTTGGCGACCATACATGTCGCGCTCAATGTCAACGGTGTCAAACAGCTCGCCGAGCATATTGCGCAACGGGTCGGCAAACAATGGGTTGATTTCAAAATAGAGTGTGCCGTCGGCCGTGAGCGCCGCTGCGGCGTAGCGTGCTATCGGCGTGTAAAACCGCAGCGGGTCATCATCGGGGACAAACAGCGCGATGTGTGGCTCGTGGTCGGTCACACGAGGTGACATGTCGTAGGCTTCGCGCACGACGATATAAGGGGGATTGCTGACGATGATGTCATAGCAAGGTGATGAGGGTGGAGTGAGTTTCAGTGCATCTGACTCAACGAGTTTTACCTTAGCTTTCAGCAATCTGACATTCTCGGACGCGACGGCTAATGCCTCGGGACTGATGTCGGTGGCAGTGACATCGGCAAACGGCAGATGACGCGCGAGTGCTATGGCGATGCAGCCGCTGCCAGTGCAGATGTCGAGTACTCGGAGGTCGTCGGTGTGGCCATAGCGTTGGCAAATCAGGTCGACCAATTGTGCTGTCTCGGGGCGCGGTATCAATACGTCAGGTGTGACTTTGAACGACATCCCATAGAAACGCGCCTCCCCCAGGATATACTGCAATGGCTCGCCGGCCTCGACACGCTCGACAACTCGTGTCAGTTTGGCTACCATGTATTCGTCTGCTTCGCTGTCGGCGTGCAAGAGGTATTGGGTAGGGCCCCAACGGCGTACATCCTCCCAGATGATGCGCATCATCTCACGCGCCTCGCTGTCAGATTGGACAGCCGCAGACAGGCGGGCTGTCAGTGTGCGGTTGAGTTCACAGACTTTCATCTTGAGTATTCTCGGTTAGTGTGACGCCGTCGATGTCGCTGAGGCGTCTGATGAGCTCGGGCATCTCGTCGGCACGGGTGCCGAGGGTCATTTCGCAAGAGTTGTCAAATATCTGACTCAATATGTTGACTCCCTGCGATTTTGCGAGCCGCATCACGCTGTTCATGCTCAAATAGGGGAAAGTGAATGTCACTGACGCCTGCTCGTGACACTCGATGACAGTGCCCTCCTCGATTGCCATGCGTGCAGCCTCGCGATAGGCTACTATCAGACCCGAGGTGCCAAGTTTGATGCCGCCAAAGTAGCGCACCACCACGATGACCACGTTGGTGAGGTTGAAAGAGTTGATCTGTCCCAATATCGGTTTGCCGGCGGTGCCTGACGGCTCGCCGTTGTCGCTCGACAAGAACTCGTTGCGTGCGGCCCCGATCATGTAAGCCCAACACACATGGCGGGCGTCGTGATACTCTTTTTGATAGCGTGCGATACACTCTTTTGCCTCGGCGACGCTTGTCACCGGGTGTGCAAAAGCGAGAAACCGGCTCATTTTTTCGCGGTAGATTGCCTCGCTTGGTGCTTGGAGAGTGTAGAATGTATCGCCCACTTATCGGTCAAAAAACGGATTTTTTGATGATGCAGACACCGGTATGCCAAAAACGAGGCGGCAGTCGGGCATCCAATCGAGAAGCATGGCACCGCGACCCACCGAGAACATTACGCGCGTGTCGAGACGCAGATCAGCAGCCTGTGACACGGCCGAACCGATGGCAATGCCGACATCGACGGCATTGATGGCGCAGGGGACCTCGTCGGGCTTTGCAGCACATGTCGGGTAACCGCAGTGGCCACAGTTGAGGCCCAACGGTGCGTGGCGTGTGCCGATGAGCACGACCGCCTCAGCCTTGAGGATGTTGGCGGCATCGCGTTCATATACCGGGCGGCCGGTGCGGCGATGCATCTCGAGCATCGCCGCCGAGAGTGTCTTGATGTCGTCCCCCTCAACCATGATGCACTCGATGATGTCTACACCGCGACCTTTAGGGGCAGTGCGGGCGGCCGTCATCATGGTGCGCACGGCATCGAGAACGGCCTGGTGGCGACTTTGGCGTTCGCTGACTATCATGGCTCAGTCTCAGATAATTAACATCGCATCGCCGTATGCTCCAAAGCGATAGCCTTTTGCAATCGCCTCTGAGTAGGCTTTCATGATCAAATCATATCCGCCAAACGCGGCTGCCATCATCAGCATGGTCGAGTAGGGCATGTGGAAGTTGGTTATCAGCGAAGTGCTAACGGTGAACTCCTAGGGGGGTAAGATAAATTTATTGGTCCAGCCCTCAAACGTTTTCATGTGGCCTCCCATAGACACTGAGCTTGCGATGGCGCGGAGCACCGATGTGCCGACGGCGCATACCTGTTTTTCCTCATCTGTGGCCTTGTTGACGATGTCGACCAGTTCGGGTGTGACAGACACCTGTTCTGAGTCCATGCGGTGCTTGGTCAGGTCCTCGACGTCAATCTCGCGGAAGTTGCCGAGTCCTGAGT
>CAZKYR010000190.1:0-3195 GCA_964557035.1 uncultured Bacteroides sp.
CCTACGAGTTGATTTGCGATTTCTGTCAAGTCAATAGGTATATTTACTTTTTGGTCATTGATTGTAAGGGTGATGGAAGTATTATTAAACACAGTCATTCTCTTGAATGTCATAGTAATAGACATTTTGTTGCCCTCTTGTGTGGATACCATAGATTTAGCATCGTATGTTTTGCCGTCATTATTAAACTTGGCACAGCATATTTCTGAACCGGTTTTGAAGTTGTCATCTACAATTACAATCGTAGTTTTGCCGTCGTTGTTATCGAGACTCTTGAACTTGAATTGCGCATTTGCATTGATTGCAAAGACGGCACAAATCAAAATAAATAATAGTTTCTTCATATGTGTAGAATATTTGATTCGTTTATTAGACGGATAGCAACTTCATTTTGTGATATTTGCCGGCGACAAATGTACAAATAAAAATAAGATTGGCAAAATATATTCATAAATTGCAGTGATAAGAGTCTTTGCCATAAGAAATAATTAGTTAAAGAGGCGCCTCAACTTCACAGTTAGTTATCCACTGATAGTTGATGGACTGTTGCATTTGATAGCCTTAAAAGTTGTACAACCAGCTAAAAGGAGGGTAAATGACAAGAGTACATAATAAAATTTCTTCATGCAAAGGCGTGTCAATGAGTTGGCTGTCAGTCGTTGACGAGGGGGATGAGGGCGGCGTATCCTTGGGCGGACATGTCATCGAGCGGTATGAAGCGCAGTGAGGCCGAGTTGATGCAATAGCGCAGGCCGCCGTCGGAGACCGGTCCGTCAGGGAATACGTGGCCCAGATGTGCGCCCGAGCGGGCGGCACGAACCTCGGTGCGGTGGTGTCCCAGCGTGAGGTCGTCGTGTTCGGTGATGAGTTCGGGCGAGATGGGACGGGTGAATGCCGGCCAGCCGCAACCTGAGTTATATTTGCGCGATGAGACAAAGAGGGGTGTGCCGTCGGTGATGTCTACATAGATGCCGGGGCGGAACTCGCGGTCATACTCGTTGTCATAGGGTCGCTCAGTTGCGCCGTTCTGCGTCACCTCCCATTGCAGCGGTGTGAGGCGTGCGCGCAATTCTGATTTGTCGACAGGTGATGTTCGCTTCATGACTCGTGGTTATGTTTAGGGTAATTGATAAAGATAAGGTAGGTGCCGTCTGCACTGATGGTGAAGCGTCCGTCAGGGGCCTCGTTGAGCGTGCCCTGCCACCAGCTGTCAAAGTCGCGGAGCGGATAGCGCAACCCCTCGGCTTGCAACCGTGTGGCGCCGAAATTGAAGATCGAAACCTGTGTGCCTGGGAGGCAGTCAAACTGACGTGTGCCGCTGACGGGGATGAAGACGCCAAAGTCGGTGTATGCCCTGGCATCGATGCCGTCGCGAAGATAGTCGACCAGCAGACTGATGTTGCCGAGCGTGTGGTCTTCGCGCAGACCGGTGGCTCCCACAATGGCGATGCGCGTGATGCCGCGGCGCGCCAGATAGCGCACGGCCTTTGTCTGGTCGTTTGTCTCCTGATCGGGGTTGCGCCTGATGATGTCGGCGTGGCTGCGCATCATCTCGGGGGAGAGCGAGTCGCAGTCGCCGACTATGCGCCACGCCCTGCGACCCGACGCAAAGAAGCTATTGGCCGCTCCGTCGCAGCAGACGATGCGGCTGCACCCGTCGAGCCAACGCAGCGCGACAGGATTGGTGGGGAATAGACCGGCGTCAACGACAACCGCTTCGGGTGAAAAGTCTGTGATCGTATCCATCTGTTATCGCATTATTCGTTTCCATTTATGATAGCCGAGCACCGCTATGACGGCATAAGCCAGATAGAGCCCGGCGGTGAGCCAGAGGTCTTTGTAGAGATAGAGCGCCGAGCAGGCGACGTCGGCCACGATCCACACGAGCCATTGCTCTACATACTTGCGCGCCAACATCCACATGGCGACAATGCTCAGCGCCGTTGTGAACGCATCGGCCCACGGGACGTTGCTATCGGTGTACCGGCTTAATATATAACCGATCAGAACGAAAACTGTTGCAAAAAAAATGGCGAGAGGCATATAGGCACGCACAGGGGTGTGCGTTATCGGCCGCGTAACCGATCTGTCATCAGCGGTGCCACGGTGTGACCGCGTGAGCCAGCACGCGAGGCCATAGACTGACGCGATGATATAGTAGATGCTGATGCCGAAGTCGGCATAGAGTCCCGCACCGTAATAGACAGGCAGATAGAGCGCAGGCATGGCGATGCTCGCCACCCACAGCCAAGCGGTGGCCCGATATTCGAGATATAGATAGATGACGCCCGCGAGCGTGCCCAAAATCTCAAGATAACTCATTGCAACAATTCAGATACTTTTTGCCTATGACAACTTTATTTTCATTCATATAAAAATCAGAATGTGATTGAGCGGTCAGGCCCGATGAGCCGTGACAGTCCGCTTCATTTTTTATTGATAGCTTTTGTGCGGTCGAGAAGTATTTCGTCCATGTGGTCCTTGGCCCACCGGATGAGTTGGTTGATGATCGGGAAGAGAGAGTGGGCGCGTGGCGTGAGACTGTACTCCACTCGCGGAGGCACCTCGGCGAACACACGTCGCTCGACAAAGCCGTCGGTCTCGAGAGTCCTCAGAGTCATCACGAGCATTTTTTGCGATATGTCTTGCAGTTCGGCGGCCAGATCTTTAAATCTCATGGAGTCTTGAACGTTGAGTGTGTAGAGGACAAGAAGGGTCCATTTGTCGCTGATGCGGTTGAGAATATTGCGTATCGGGCAGTCGGGGTAAAGCTCGTTTTTGTTGAAATGTCGTTCCATACGGAGGTGATAATCAGTAATACTGTACAAAGGTAAGAATAAATCATCAAATTTGCAATAGTGAAAAACAGCGTAGTTAATGAATGTTAAATTTGTGTTAATGGCGTTATAAAATCAATGTTGAATATCACCATTACTAACATCTGCGTAAGTTAACTGAAAACTGTGTCACCTAAAAATCGCCTAAAACTTTTAGACGCTCTTTGCGGTCTTAATTGTAAAGATTTTTCAAAAAAAAATATAACGATTATGGATAATAAAAAAGTAGCATTGATCGGCGCGAGCGGCTTTGTAGGCTCGGCAATTCTCAACGAACTTCTCGACCGCGGTTATCAGGTAGAAGCTATGGTACACAATCCTGACAAGATGAAAGTCGAGAGTCCGGCTCTGACGGTCA
>CAZKYR010000191.1:0-3184 GCA_964557035.1 uncultured Bacteroides sp.
TCAAGGCGCGCCAGTGGGGCGGCAGCACGCTGGTGCAGATGTACATGGCATGGATACAGTGCTGTCTGCGCCGGGGGCACAATTCGCTGATATGCGCCCACGTGAAGGACACGTCGGCGGGCATCAGGGGTATGTACACCAAGATGTTGGGGGCGTATCCCGAGGAGCTGTGGGAGGGGGATGAGCGCCCGGCGTTCAAGTCGTTCGAGCGGTCGATGAACACGCGCGAGATCAGCGGCCGGGGGTGCAAGGTGACGTTAGGCTCGGCCGAGAATCAGGAGGCTGTGCGCGGACTCGACTATCAGATGGCGCATCTGTCGGAGGTGGCGTTCTGGGGTGACACGGCGCGGCGCAATCCCGAGAGCTTCGTGAGGGCGGTGTGCGGCGCGGTGGCGTTGGCTCCGCTGACGTTGATAGCGATGGAGAGCACGGCAAACGGGACGGGCAACTATTTTCACCGCGAGTGGATGAGGTGCAGCGAGGGGCGCGGCGACAAGCGGGCGGTGTTTGTGCCGTGGTATGAAATAGACATCTATCAGACTGAGGTTGAGGATGCCGCGCGGCTTTGGGAGGAGCTTGACGCGTATGAGCGGGGGTTGTGGGAGCTCGGGTGTACGCTCGAACAGATAGCGTGGTATCATCTGAAACGGCGCGAGTATGCCGACGAGGCGGGGATGCACGCCGAGTATCCGACCGACGCGGTCGAGGCGTTCGTGCACTCGGGGGCTAATGTATTTGACTACCGCAAGATAGAAAAACTGCGCGAGGG
The DNA here is from genome assembly GCA_964557035.1 of uncultured Bacteroides sp. Classification (GTDB taxonomy): domain Bacteria; phylum Bacteroidota; class Bacteroidia; order Bacteroidales; family Muribaculaceae; genus CAZKYR01. The sequence continues at coordinate 770 of CAZKYR010000191.1, forward strand.
GTGTGAGGCACCGGGAGTGCGGGGCGAAATAGCGGCCGCCGGGCGGCGCGGACGCGAGGCGATGCGCGACACAAAAATCGTCGAGCAGGCGGGAGGATGTCTGAGTGTGTGGCGCGAGCCTCGACGAGGCCGGATGTATGTGGCGTCGGTGGACATCGGGGGGCGGTCGGCGGGGAGCGACTGGTCGGTGATCGGCATCATGGATGTGACGCCGGGGAGCGTGCCCGAGGTGGTGGCGCAGTGGCGCGGGCATATCGACCACGACCTGTTGGCATGGAAAGGGGTGTCACTGGCGACGCACTACAACCGTGCGCTGTTGGTGATCGAGAGCAATACGCTCGAATGTGAGACGACCGACGGGGACGCGTCGTCGTATATACTTGAACAACTGGTGCTTGAATATCCCAACCTGTACTACCGCCACTCGCTGTTGGAGGGTCGGACGGTGTGCCGGCCGGGGTTTCACACCAACCGTGCAACAAAGGGGATGGTGATAGCGGGGCTGATAGCGGCTGTGCGTGACGGGGAGTATATCGAGCGCGACACGATGGCGTGTGACGAGCTGTCGACCTACACTCAGAGAGAGAACGGGTCGTACGGGGCGCGTGCCGGTGCGCATGACGACATATTGATGTCGAGGGCGATCGGGCTGTATGTGGCAGCTACAGAGCCGCTTGTGAGCCCCGAGCGGTTGGTCATGAAGAGACGGCGATGAGCCCCGAGCGGTTGGTCATGAAGAGACGGCGATGACGTTCATGCGGCAGTTGGCGCAGTCAAAGTCGAGGCGGTAGCGGTGCGAGCCTGTGGTGATGTGCAGGGGGGCGGGAAGACGGTCTCCCCCACCCTCCTTGAGGCAGGCACCGAGCTGACGGCGAAGGCAATAGCGCGTCTGCATGACCCTCATCGGGAGCTGCGGGGCCTCGACCTCGGCAGCGGGACGGATGTCGGTGACGCCATGGCGGGCATAGAAGCGGCGGGCGAGGCGGTTGGCGACATTGTGATGACAGGTGAGCGCGGGAGCGTCGGGGAAGGTGTCGGCACGATCGGGGCGGCGCAGTTCGACAGGGCGTGTGATAATCCGCTGAGCTTCAAGGAGGTCAAAGAGGTCGCGGCGGGCGGCGGTGAGGACCGACGGGGGGACGAACAGGTCGCCGAGGCGGTCGTCGACGTCGGTGACGACAAACGGGGTGTCGCCTGTCTTGGACATGATGTCGCGGCGGCGTGAGAGTTGAGAAGTGCGAGCGCGGTCGGTGCCCGGGGCGAAAGTCACGGCGACACCGGCCGCCTCGGCTATTGCGCGGCCATGTGTGGTGAGCGAAAGGGTGACCGAGACGTGAATCTTGCGACGGGCGGTGTCGGGGGCGGTGATGAGGTCGTCCCAGCGGCGGTCGCTGTTGCGGTAGAGCGTGGCGCCCGGGGTGAGGGTGACGGGACGGAGGGTGTAGATGACGTTGCCCTCGGCGCGGTTGACACGAAAACCGTCAAAGCGTCCCGAGGAGTCAAAGCAACCGAGGCCGTCGCCGTTGGCAATCGGTTCGGCCAACCTTCTGAGCGTGATGCGGTTGCCCTGCACTGAGCCGACCACGGCGATGGGGCGGCCCACCATTTTGGGGGTGTCGAGCGAGGCGATGTCGCGGGGGGAGGTGTCGCGGAGGAAATAAGAGGTGTAGCCCCGGTTGAAGCTGCGCGAGAGGTCGGGGGTGAAATTGAAACCGGTGACACCGTCAGAGGCGCGCGTGAAACGTCCGTCAGACTCGGCGATGACGCGGTCGAGGGCGCGGCGGTAGGCGGCGGTGACGTTGCGAACGTATGCGACATCCTTGAGGCGCCCCTCGATTTTGAAAGAAGAGACGCCGGCCTCGGCCATGTCGCGGAGATCGTCGACACGGCACAGGTCGCGGAGGGAGAGGAGGTGCTTGTCGCGCATGACGACGCGGCCGTCGCCGTCGGTGAGGGTGTAAGGGAGGCGGCACATCTGGGGGCACTCGCCACGGTTGGCGCTGCGCCCCATAGCCATCAGACCGGCCTGACAATCACCGCTGTAGCTGACGCACAGAGCGCCGTGGACAAAGGCCTCGAGGGCGACGTCGGCAGGGAGAGCGCTGCGGATGGCTGAAATCTCGGCGAGCGAGAGCTCGCGGGCGAGGACGACCTGCGAGAAGCCTGCATCGGCGAGAAAACGCGCCTTGGCGGCATCGCGCGTGTCGCACTGTGTCGAGGCGTGGAGCGCGATGGGGGGAATGTCCATCTCGAGGAGGGCCATGTCCTGCACGATGAGGGCGTCGACGCCGACGCGCCACAGGTCACAGACGAGGCGGCGGACGTCGTCCAACTCATTATTATATATAATGGTGTTGAGGGTGACGTAGACGCGTGCGTGGAAGATGTGGGCAAAGGCGGTGAGGCGGGCGATGT
>CAZKYR010000192.1:0-3085 GCA_964557035.1 uncultured Bacteroides sp.
CTCGGCCACAAGGTCCATGCGGCGTGTTCTGATTTGCACTTCCACCCAACGGCCTTCAGGGCCGGCAACGGTGATGTGCAGCGACTCATAACCGTTTGACTTAGGGATACTGATCCAATCCTTCATGCGTGAAGGATTGGGCTGAAACATGTCGGTTATAAGCGAGTATGCCATCCAACAGTCACTTTTTTCTTTTTCAAGCGGCGTGTCAATGATAATGCGAATGGCAAACAAATCATATATATGGTCGAGGTCGACCTTTTGTTTTTTGATTTTATTCCAGATTGAATAAATCGATTTGGTGCGTCCCTTGATTTCAAAACGCAGGCCGGCATCAGTCAGTTTTTTATTGACCGGATTGATGAAGTCAGCGATGTATTTGTCGCGTTTTACTTTTGTTTGATTGAGTTTTCGGGCTATTGCAGTGTACGTCTCACGATTGGTGTATTTAAGAGACATATCCTCGAGGTCGCTCTTGATGCCATACAGACCCAATCGATGTGCCAGCGGTGCATACAGATATCCGGCCTCGTTTGCCACTCGGCGGACAGCCTGCTCATCAGGGTGGTGATTGATGGCTTGCATCAACACCCGGCGATCGGCGATCATGATGATGATGACGCGTATGTCGTCGGCAAAAGCCATCAGCAACCGGCTGAAATTGTCATCTCCCACGCTCGGGTGACGACTGTATAAATTGTCTATGTTAACGAGACCGCCGACCATGCGGGCCACATCCTGTCCCCAATGTTTTGCCACTTCATCAGTGTTCACGACATCGTTGGCACAAAGTATGTGGGCAAGCACTGCAAGCGCCATACTCATGTCGGGCGCAACTTTGTCGCACAGTGTGGCTACAGTCCGCAATCCTCTCACCATCGGGTGGATACCAAATTCGTCTCTTTCAAAGCGTTCTTGCTTATTAGCAGAGACAAGCAAGTTGCGCAAGGTCTTGATTTCTTTAGCAGAGGACTCATCGGCAAAAGTCCGTCTCAGTGTGCGATACAGACTATAAATCTCGGTCAATTCTGATTGAGATAATGATGCCATAAATTTAAATAACAAACAAAATCTTTATTCTTTACTTACCCCAAAGTTAGCCAAAATAATTGAGCTTTGCGCTATCATTGTCAAAAAAAAGTCAATTATATACACAATTGAGACTGCGTCTGATATTAAATCATTGACACAGTCTCAATTAGTGATTCAAAAAAATTAAATCAATTTAGTGATTTCATTTAATCTCAGAGTAGTCCGAGCCCCGGTTGTTGTTTTCGGTCTTTACACGCTCTTTGACTTCGGCCTCGGTGACTTTTTCATCATCGGCTACATCTATAGCTGCGCCCGGCAGTCTGTCGACAGCTTCGTTCTCGTTGATTATTTTTTTCTTCTCCATGACTATATTTTTGAGGATTTATAATTCTGTTATCAATAATCAAAAACGACTTTGTAAACTTATTATACCTGTTAAGTCTTTTATGTCGTATATCTACAGAATTAACGGATTGACACCTCAAAAAGTTCCCTGAAGTTACAGATGTTTGATGATGCGGGCCGGATTGCCGGCAATAACGACATTGTCTTCGACATCGCGTGTGACAACTGAGCCGGCGCCGATGACCACGTTGTTACCTATCGTAACGCCGGGAACTATCGTAACCGAGCCGCCGATCCAAACATTGTCTCCGATGCGTACCGGTTCAGACCATTCGACAGCTGTGTTTCGCGTCTCAGCATCAAGTGGATGACATGCAGTGTAGATGCTCACATTCGGGCCGATGAAAACGTTGTTGCCTATTATTACATCAGCCTCGTCAAGGATCGTGAGGTTGAAGTTGGCAAAAAAATTGTCGCCGATATGGATATTTTCGCCATAATCACATCTAAAAGGCTGATTTATTTGATATTGATTGCCGTGACTACCAAGTAATCCATCAAGCAACCGATGCATCTGTTCGGTTTGTGTGGGCCTGAGATTATTGTATTCAGCGATTTTTTCGCGTGTAGCTTCTAACTTTTTGATTAAATCAGGGTGAGTGGCATCGTAGATTTCCCCACTCTTCATCATTTCCCAGATGGTAATTTTTTTATCCATAAGATGTCAGTAAATTGAAAAACAAATTGAGTCTCCTCATAGGAGTGTTTAATGAGGAGACTCAAATGAAGATTATGAAAACATCAAAGAGTGTGCTTCGCCACCCATACGCGTGCATTTACAAAGGCGTCAATCCATGGGGTGACATCCTCGTTGCGACGATTTGACGGATACCATGCGCATTGCCAGGGGAAGATTGCTCGCTCGAGGTGTGGCATCATGGCAAGGTGACGGCCATCGTCCGAGCACAGACCTGCGACAGATGCGCGCGAACCGTTGGGGTTGCCGGGATAAGCCGGGTAGTCATATTTTGCCACAACGTTGTAGTTGCCGAGCGGCTCGGGCAGACTGAAACGTCCTTCGCCGTGCGCTACCCAGATGCCAAGCTTGTAGCCAGACAGGGGGCCGAACATCACTGAGTTGTTTTGAGGTATCTTGACCGAAATGAATTCTGACTCAAACTTGTGCGAGATATTGTGCTCCATACGGGTGCGTCGCTTGTGTTCAGGATTAATCAGGTTGAGTTCGATCATCAGTTGACAGCCGTTGCAAATGCCGAGCGACAGGGTGTCTTCGCGGGCATAATAGCGACGCAATGTCTCGCGCGCAGTCTCATTCCACAAGAATCCTCCGGCCCAACCTTTTGCTGACCCCAATACATCGCTGTTCGAGAATCCGCCGCAGAAGACTATCATGTTCACGTCGTCGAGTGGCTCGCGACCGCTCATCAGATCGGTCATGTGCACATCCTTCACATCGAAACCGGCAAGATAGAGCGAGTAGGCCATCTCGCGGTCACCGTTGACACCTTTCTCGCGAATGATGGCTGCGCGTGCTTTACCTTTTGACGCATGGCGATGTGACAGGTCGCGTGAAGATAGTGAGCTGTCAAACGATGCCGGGATAGTGTATCGCACAGGTTGACGTTTGTAGTTCTCAAATCGGGCGGCTGCACACTGCTCGCCGCTTTGGATGCGGTCAAGAAGACAT
>CAZKYR010000193.1:0-3045 GCA_964557035.1 uncultured Bacteroides sp.
CACGGCTGCCACCGCACAACGGGCATTATTAGCCGATACACTCCGACTCCCCTATGTCTATGTCAGCTCATCACCCAAAGACCACGGTCTTGAAAACCTCATCGAGGGTAACCTCACCCCCGGGCAGCGAGTAGTAGTGATTGAGGACCTCATCTCAACCGGCGGCAGCTCGCTCAAATCGGTCGAGGCCATACGCAACGCCGGGTGTGAGGTCATCGGCATGGCGGCCATCTTCACCTACGGATTCCCCGTGGCAGTTGAGGCTTTTGAAAAAGCCGGTGTCAAGCTTGTCACCCTGTCAAACTACAATTCGATGATACAGGCCGCACTCGACATCGAGTACATTCGTCCCGAGTGGGTTGAGACACTGCAGCAGTGGCGTCAGAATCCGGCCGAATGGGTACCGTCAGCTAAATGTCTTTGATCATGGGCAAGTATTCAAGCAAACCGGTCACCATCAATCGCCCGCAGGCTGAGGTGTACACGCGTCTGAGCGATCTGTCGTCGCTTCAGGGCTCGCTCGAGAGTCTCCCCGAGGATAAGCGCAAGCAGCTCGGCGAAGTGTCGTTTGACCGCGACAGCATCACTATCATCACCCCTCAGGTTGGGCAAATCAAGTTTGAAATCATCGAGCGCGACGAGCCCTCGCGTGTCGTCTTCGGCACCCCATCGTCACCCCTGCCGCTCACACTCACCGTTGACATTAAAGCCGATGGCGATGACAAATCAATCGTCGAGGTTGTCATCGATGTGGAGATACCGATGATGTTGCGGCCGCTTGTGGGTGGCAAACTGCAAGAGGCAGCCAATCAATTCGGCACCATGCTTTCAAATCTATGCAACTGACAATAAGTAAAATATTGAAAATATGCACCCCGGTCTTCGCCGGGGTGTGTTGTCTCATCGGCCTGCTGGGATGTCACACGCTCGATGACGAACGCATACCGCCTTACGCCGCCAACCTCGTGTTCAGAGATGTGGCCGACTGGAACTACTATGGAACGCCGGCCGCGCTCGACCATCGCCGCTTCATCCTCCAGGAACATGTGCCGGCTAACTACAACTACACTATCGGCGAGGCGACCGGGTATGGCGGCATACTGCTGGTCGGCGACCTCTTTGGCGCCCCGCGGGCCTATGATCTCAGTTGCCCTGTCGAGTGTCGTACCAATGTCCGCATCGTCGTCGACACCGACAAAAACAATGCCTATTGCCCGATGTGCGGCAGCGTATATGACATCTACACCAACTATGGACAGCCCTTGGGTGGACCCGCTGCCGAGCTCGGCTACGGGCTGCGACAATATTATGTCGGCGCAGGGTCTCCCAACGAGTACATGGTGGTCCGCAACTTTCACTGAGGTCAACCGAGGATTTGGTATTTTTGCAGCCGCTATATACTAATTCCTCAAATCAATGACATTACTATCCTATTTCGCGACGCGATGCGACAGCCTGTCAGCATCGTGTCGTTTTGGTTCGGCCCGGACGTACACGGCTACGCTCACAGACCTCAAACGATTTCTCAACGGCTGCGACATATCGCTCAAGCGTGTAGATGCCGATTTCATAAGGTGTTATGAGTCGTGGCTCAAGTTGCGTCACTTGGCCTCGGGCACAGTTTCGTTTTATATCCGCATACTGCGGGCTGTCCTCAACCATGCCGCCCGCTGCGGATTGGTGAGTTGCGATGCGTCGATGTTTGCCGACGTCTATACGGGAATACCCGAGACAGCCCGACGCGCCGTCACCCAGGCTGTAGTGCGGAAGTTGTTTGCAATCGAACTGGCCGGTGGCAGCGCCTTGGGCCGATGTCGCGACCTGTTCCTGCTCAGCTACTGCTGTCGCGGCATGGCCTTTGTCGACATGGCCTATCTGCGCCGGGTCGACCTGCGTGACGGGTATATGCAGTATCGGCGGCAAAAAACGGGCAAGCTCATGCGTGTACATCTCGATCCGTTAATAATGCAGTTGATCAACCGCAACCGCGCCCCGTCAGGGCCTTATCTGCTTAACATCCTCACAGACAATCCGGACCCGCAGGCAGTCAGACGCTCATATCAGTCGGCACTGCGTACTCACAACCGCAATCTCAAGAAACTTGCCGAAATGATCGGGTGTGAGTCGCTGCATTTGTCAAGCTACACCGCCCGGCACACATGGGCCACGGTGGCACGCGACAATGGAGTAGACATAAGCGTGATACAGGCGGCAATGGGTCACTCGACCGAGCAAATCACCCGCATTTACCTCACCTCAATCAACCATGCCTCGGTCGACTCCGCTCAGTCGCGATTGATCGAATTGCTTGCACCGTGATAAAACCAACGGCGATGTCCGTCTCTTGGTAAGAGACAGACACAAGGAGTAAATATCTTTATTATAGAGAGATACGCCCAGCAGTGCCAGCTTGAAACATCATGTGCGATGTAATAGGGAGCCATCGGGATTTTGCCAATTAAATAATAATGTGTAATTTTGCATTACCAAATACGGCGATGTCTGTCTCTTACCAAGAGACGGACACGGCGTGGAGGTGAGGCTGTCCTGACAGCGCCCCGGGTAGGGGATGCTCAGGCGTCGCTAAGCTGTGTAAACAGCTGTCATTTAGCGCTCAGCCTCTGTGTGACCCCCTGTTTTGTAAAGGCGGGGGGAGTGGAGATTATATACAGTCCGCAATATGCCGAGCGAACAGTCAAGCTGGTTTGCTGTCAAAATCTTTAACAACCGTTCTCCGCAGAGCATCCTCGATGCAATCTGCCCCGACGAGTATTACATACCCATCAGACACGTCGCACGCACCAACCCCCGCACCGGACACATCGACGTCGCACAACGTCCGGCCGAGTCGCTGATGCTCGTACGTATCACCCCTCAGCGGGCACAAACACTCAGGCAGATGCAGGCACGTCCATACATGTTCTATGAGGATGTAGATTCTGCCGGACGTCGATATCCGCGAGCCATACCGCCACGTCAGGTCGAGATATTCAGACTCGTCACCTCGGTTGATGACAGCGGCCTCGAATACTTTGGCCCCGATGA
>CAZKYR010000194.1:0-2973 GCA_964557035.1 uncultured Bacteroides sp.
CCGATTTACGCGGCATGCAGGAGCGTCTTCTGTCACGTTTCAAATCAGGTGTCACTGTGGAACTTGAGCGTCCCGACCTCGAGTTGCGCAAAGAAGTGCTGATGTTAAAACAAGAGCAAGATGGTCTCGACATTCCGGCCGAAGTGCTTGATTACATTGCAGATAACATCACCGGCAGTATCCGCGAGCTTGAGGGGGTCATTTCATCGCTGATGGTACACGCGACGGTTCTCAACCAAGAGCTCAACCTCGACCTCGCACGCACCGTTTTGGGCAATGCCGTCAAGGTCGCCAAGCCTCAAGTCAATTTTGACATCATCGCACGAGGCGTAAGCCGTTATTATAACGTTGACACTGACAGCATTTACACCAAGACACGCAAGCGCGAGATCTCGGATGCGCGTCAGATGGTGATGTTTATGGCAAAAAAACACATGAAGATGCCTCTAAAGGCCATTGGTAGCCGTCTCGACCGCAAACATGCGACCGTTCTTCACGGCTGCCGCAACATCGAGGAGCGCCTGACTTTTGAAAAGCAGCTTCAAAATGATGTCGCTGCGATAGAGAAACTGTTTGTCGAGATAGCTCTCCAATCCTGAGACACTCTCACACCACGCTGCGCACGCGTGGCAGATAGCGCACTACAAGATAAGAAATCACCGCAGCCACGGCCAGCGGCAACAAGAATTGATAACCGTCGGCCATCTCGGCTGTCAGGAAGAGTGCCATGAATGGTGCGCGCACTGCGCCTGCCATCACTGCGGCCATACCGATGTACGCAAAGTTTGATACAGGCAAGTCAAGGCCAAATCCGTTGTTGAGTAGCATCGCAAACAAATATCCGGCGATAGCGCCTGCAAACAGGGTAGGTGCGAAGTCACCGGCCACGCCGCCACCTGATGTTGTAGCACATGCGGCATGTGGTTTGCACAACAATATGCCCGCCGCAATGGCTATCATCAGCCATGCGTCTGCATCGACTTTATAGAACATACTCTGATGCAGCAACACGGCGTCATGACCATTTATCAGATGCGACAGCACAGTGTATCCCTCGCCATAAAGCGCAGGAAATGTGAAAACCAATAGCGCCAGCATGGCGCCCGATGTGAGGTTGCGGACCCAAGGAGATTTGATCGCCTCATAGCACTTGCGTCCATATTGCATTGACCATGCGTAATAGGCGGAGTAAAGGCCGCACAAAAGGCCTAACAGCAGTACCCAAGGCATGATGTGAGTGTCAAACGAGATGGCTTGCACATAATGTATGTCATAGGTGCAGCCACTGAGAACGTAGGCTGTCAAAGCCGACGTCACACATGCTATGATCAAGGCCATGACAGACATGGTGGTGAGCTCGAGGCCAAGCACTTCGAGTGTGAACAATACGCCTCCGACAGGAGCTTTGAAGATGGCCGCAATGGCAGCTCCGGCACCGCATCCTATCATTATGCGCATTTCTTGTGGTGTCATTTTGAACCATCGGCCGACATTTGAGCCGACTGCACTTCCGACAGTTGCGATCGGACCCTCTGAGCCGGCCGAACCGCCAAAACCGAGTGTCAATGAGCTGGCTATTACAGGAGAGTATATCAGCTTGGTCTGCAGGTCATACTGTTGTTGTCTCAGACGCGCCATTATTTGTTCGGTGCCGTGCTCGATGTTGCGGTGTATGACGTAGCGTTGATATACGCCTGTCAGCACGATGCCGACAATCGGTATCAACAACAGCAGCGGGTTGGCGTGTCCTATCTGCAATGATGACGTGAGCCAATCGGTGACTGTGTGGATGCTGAATTTTAGCAACCATGCTACCGCGCCAAGTGCCAAACCCACTGTGACGGCGATGAAAATCGTGAATGTTTTGGCTGAAACTCTCTCTCTCATAAATTGGACATTTGTATATCAACAATTGTCCGGCAGGTTTAGTTCTGTGAAAACTAACTAAGCGTGCTGCAGGTGAGAAAAAGCCCCCGGGTTGTACAATTATTTTTTAAGATCCTCGAGCTCCATTGTCGCGAGTTCCCAAACGCTCATCGCGTTGTCAAGCGCTTTTTGACGTGCCTGGTGCCGCTCAAAGATGTCGCCTTCGGTTTTGCCTTCTGCGATGTCTGTCTCGATGGCTGCTATCTCGGCCTCGATGGCAGCGATATCCTCCTCGGCCTGTTTTACTTTTTTCTCTGCACGTCTCAGCGCCTTTTCGCGCTCGCGCTGTTCGGCATAGCTCAGTTTGCGCGAACCCGGGGTGTTTTGCGGTGAGACTGTAGAGGGGACTTTTGAGGGGTCTTTAGACGTATTACTAATCTGAGCTGCAGGTTGTGAAGTCTTGACCTGTGTGCGCTCGAGTTCTTGTAGAGAGGCGATGCGCTTCTTCTCAAGAAATTCATATATGCCTCCCAGACATTCGCGCACCCGGCCACCGCCAAACTCATATACTTTGTCGACCAAACCGTCAAGAAATTCTCGATCGTGGCTCACCACAATCACCGTGCCGTTAAAGTCCTTTATGGCCTGCTTGAGGATGTCCTTGGTCTTCATGTCGAGGTGGTTGGTAGGCTCGTCAAGTATGAGGAGGTTGACAGGCTCAAGCAACAGTTTGATCATTGCCAAACGTGTTTTTTCACCTCCCGACAGCACTTTCACTTTTTTGTCTGACGCTTCGCCACCAAACATAAAAGCTCCGAGGATGTCACGTATTTTTGTGCGGATGTCGCCCGTGGCAACGCGGTCGATGGTGTCAAAGACCGTCAGCTCGCCATCGAGGAGCTGTGCTTGGTTCTGCGCAAAATAGCCGATTTTGACATTATGCCCGATCTTTAGAGTGCCTTCAAAGGGAATCTCGTTCATGATGCACTTGACGAGCGTAGACTTACCCTCACCGTTTTTGCCGACAAATGCGACCTTCTCTCCGCGTTTGATCGTGAACTCGACATTGCTGAACACATTGTGATCGCCATAGCTTTTTGATACCCC
>CAZKYR010000195.1:0-2936 GCA_964557035.1 uncultured Bacteroides sp.
GTTAATGGCGTAGGCAAAACAACGTTTATCAAACTGTTGCAAGGTCTTGAGACTCAGGATAGCGGTGTCTTTGTTGTAGGCACGACAGTGAGATTAGGCCATTATGCGCAAGGTGGAATCGAGTTTGATAACTCTAAACGTGTCATCGATGCCATCACTGACATTGCCGAAGAGGTGAAACTGAGTGACACACCCGGAGAGGGATTGTCGCCGATGCAGTTTTTGACGCGATTCTTATTCACTCCAAAGGATCAACAAAAGTTTATTCATACGCTCTCGGGAGGCGAGCGGGCCCGTCTCAATCTGGCAGCCGTTTTGATGAGACGACCCAACTTTTTGATTCTTGATGAGCCGACTAATGACCTTGACATTGTCACTCTCGGTATTCTTGAGGAATATCTGGCCGAATTTGGAGGTTGTGTCATTATCATCTCGCACGACCGCTATTTTCTTGACAATATCGTTGATCACCTGTTTGTTTTTGAAGGGGATGGTCGCATCAAAGATTTTCCAGGCACATACAGCGAATATCGCGCATGGGATCGGGAACGACGTGCCGCGCAAGAAAACTGTAAGGCTCAAAAATCAGCCGAACCTGCAAAGCGCGTCAATGACCGCGACAATTCGCGCAAAATGTCATTTAAAGAGCGCAAAGAATTTGAATCTTTGACCGTTGAACTCGAGAAACTCAACGGCGAGAAAGATGAGATTGAGGCATTGTTCGCAAATCCTACAGCTGACGCTGATATGGATGCCGCCTCAAAAAGATATAGCGAAATCAAGGAAATAATAGATGAAAATGAGCTCAGATGGCTCGAACTGTCAGAGAAAGAATGATTACAACCGATAAATATTCAGCCCGTTGCGTCGCTGCGTTGTGCGAACAGGCAGGCGTGCGAGATGTTATCCTCTCATCCGGGTCGCGCTGTGCTCCGCTGGCCATGGCGATGCAAGCGTCGGGCGTGATGCGCTGTCGTGTCGTAGTTGACGAACGTCAGGCTGCATTTGAGGCTCTCGGCACTGCTCTGATCAGCGGATTGCCGGTAGCATTGTGCTGCACCTCAGGCTCTGCGATGCTCAACTATGCGCCTGCCATCGCCGAGGCATATTACCGTCATCTGCCACTGATAGTGATTACGGCCGATCGTCCGGCTGAATGGATTGACCGTCTTGACGGACAAACTATCAATCAACCGGGCGCACTAAATAACATCGTAAAAGCATCTTTTAATCTGCCTACGGGTCACAACGAAGATGAGAGGCAAATGATAAGCAGGCTGATTAATCAAGCGTTAGATGCCGCTTGCAAATCGCCGTGCGGCCCTGTGCACATAAACATGCCTTTTGAGCAGCCTCTGTCGGGCGTGACGGACATTGATTTCACTGAATTTAAATTGACTGAGATAATACGGCCCGAACGGGAATTGCCGACACGTGATGCCCGCGAGATATTTGCCAAACTTGCATCGCCACGCAAGGTGATGGTCGTTTGCGGCCCAATGCAACCTGACCGACGCATAAACCGGGCCATAAATCGTCTGTCGCAGTTCCCTAACGTAGTCGTCGTGAGCGATCAGACTGCCAATCTACACTGTCCTTTGTTAATCACCAATATAGATGCCATTTTGGCTACATCAATTACAAGTGATGATGAGGCAGTCCCCGATGTGGTAATCACAGTCGGCGGGGGAGTTTTGTCAAACAATCTTAAACGTTATTTGCGAAAAATTTCTTCATGTGAATTCATCAGAATCGGTGAAAGTGACCTATTCGCGGATACATTTGGCGCGACAACGGCAATTTTTGACATGAATCCCGCGATAGCATTGCCTCAAATGGCATCGGCTTTGCAACCACATCGAACGCCATGCAGTTTTGCCTCGACATGGCATCGGGCGTCAGATGACACCAATGCAATGATGATGTGTAGCCGCGAGTGGTCGCAAATCGAAGCAATGAGGATTATTATCGATAAGCTTCCGAAACGTGTCAACCTACAGCTGTCCAATGGCTTGACAGTCAGAATCGCATCACTATTCAAAATCGATGCACACCGCATCGATGCCAATAGAGGCGTGAACGGAATCGACGGCTCGACATCAACAGCTATCGGAGCCGCAAATGCCTACCATGACAATATCACATTACTTCTAACGGGAGACATGAGTGCGAGATATGACATCGGGGCATTGATGTCCGACCGTCTGCCCGACAATTTGCGCATCGTGATTTTTGACAACGACGGCGGCAACATATTCCGCACAATCGTTGATACGCGCGATTTACCCGTGTGTGAATCAAGCCTTGCAGTGGGATCGCAAATTGACTCAAACATCCTTGCGGCAAACCGCGCTTTGAAAGTGTATACAGCATCCGATGCAGATACTCTGAACCGTTTACTCCCCGGATTCTATTCCGGTGACAAGTGCAGTGTATTAGTAATCAAGACATCAGGGCCTGATGACGCTGACCTTTACAAAAAAATATATAAAGAATTCAGAACCTTATAAATAGATAGATATGAGCAATCGAAAATGGGAAACCATCAAAGAATATGAAGACATATTATTTGAAAAATACGGGCGTATAGCAAAGATAACAATCAACCGTCCAAAAGTTTACAATGCTTTCAGACCGCAAACCAATATGGAGATGCTTGATGCGATGGCCTATTGCCGCGAATCGCCCGAGATTGGAGTCATCATTCTCACAGGCACCGGAGACAAGGCATTTTGTTCTGGCGGCGACCAGAATGTCAAAGGTGTTGGCGGCTATATCGACAATAACGGCGTCCCCCGGCTCAACGTTCTCGACTTGCATAAAGCCATAAGATCAATACCAAAGCCTGTCATTGCAATGGTCAATGGCTATGCAATCGGAGGCGGCCACGTGCTTCATGTCGTTTGTGACCTGACAATTGCGTCAGAGAACGCCAT
>CAZKYR010000196.1:0-2915 GCA_964557035.1 uncultured Bacteroides sp.
GAGGTGCGCATCGAGCGTCGCCCCTATCAATTTCTCTACAAAGATGATATGGGCTACAACTTCATGCACACCGAGACTTTTGAGCAGGTAGCCATCAACGGTGACAGCATCGACGGCGTACAATTCCTCAAAGAGGGCGACATCTGCGAGGCTATGGTTGAGGCAAAGACCGAGGAAATCCTCACTTGCGAGATGCCCACCAGCGTCATCCTCGAGGTCACCTACACCGAGCCCGGTATCAAAGGTGACACCGCTACCAACACACTCAAACCTGCAACTGTCGAGACAGGCGCCGAGGTTCGCGTCCCCCTGTTTATCAACACAGGTGACAAGATCAAAGTCGACACTCGCGACGGCTCATACGTTGAGCGTGTAAAGGCTTAAAAATTATTACAGAGGTTCAAGGCCACTGATAAGACAAACAAGCGGCATGCCGATTCTCATGATTGGCATGCCGCTGATGTTTTGCTATAATGTGTTAATAGAGGGTTGGTTGCGAAGTGCGCATAAGTACTCGGGGGTGCCGTGGCAGCAGGGACCGAGGTAATGTAGCGGTATGGCAGAGGCGAGAGCATCGACAAGGTGTGCCCATCGGGCGGACGGGATGATATTGTCGGGAGTGCCGCACGACGGAGCGAAGTAGAGGCGCAGTCCGTCGCTGTGAGCGGCCAATTGTCGCATGAGCCGACATGCTGTGACGGTGTCAAGACCGCAGTTGAGACCGACTGTGCTGATGCAGTTGTCCTTTGCAAAACTTATCAAATCGTCATAGCTGCTGCCGTCGGCCATGAACGGCGATTCGCCGGTGATCGCGGCTGACAGGATGATGTCAGTGTCGGGCATTATTTCACGCGAGGCCTCGATCGCCTTGGCGGCCGCGCTGAGAGAGGTGACAGTGTCAAGCAGCAGAGTGTGTAGACCGGCCTCGGCAAAAGCAGTCAGCGTGGCGCGATAATAGTCGTCATGATTGCCGGGAGGGGTGGACAAGACGCCGGCTACATTAATGTCCACGCGGTCGCCTCTGCTGAGAAGTGCTATGGTTGTCGCAGCTCGCCCGATTTCTAACATCTTGTTGTAAGAGTGCGCCAGGTAGCTGCACAAAGTGCAGGCTTTTAATAATTTAGCTCCGGCTGCGATGTATTGCTCATAAAAACGGCCTAACAGCGACGGGTGTGACAGAGGGGCGAGGTATATTTTGTCTGCCGGCATGCCGAGTTGCATGAGGCTCGTACCTAACGCGCCGTCTGTCAGAATTGGACGGCTCATCTCATCGACGCTTTAAGGCGAAAAAACGACGCATGAGCTCAGCACATTCTTCCTCAAGAACGCCTGTTGTAACCGTTGCTTTGGGGTGAAACGGTGAGCGCGAACATTGCACGGCATAGCCACGTTTTGTGTCAGGTGCACCGATGACGATGCGGCTCAGCTGGCTCCAGCCTATTGCTCCGGCGCACATCAGGCATGGCTCGACCGTGACATAGAGCGTGCAGCCGGTGAGATATTTTCCCCCCAGTGCTGCGGCGGCAGCCGTGATGGCTTGCATCTCGGCATGGGCGGTGACATCGTTGAGCGTCTCGGTCAGATTGTGGCCGCGGCCGATGACGATGCCGTGCGGGCCGACGATGACTGCACCGACCGGAATCTCGTCGCGATCAAATGCCTCGCGGGCTTGCGCGAGTGCCATGCGCATATATTTGATGTCATCCTCAGCCGCCATATTGCGTCAGGTCGATTTTCATCCCCTCGTTGGCGGCGATGGTATTCTCAAAGATTTGCCGTGCCTCGGCGAGATGTCCGCTCTCGTCGGCGTAAGATTTTGAATAGTGCCCGAGGACCAGCAGCTTGGCGCCGGCTTCTTTGGCCACACGTGCGGCATCGGCTGCGGTCGAGTGGCCGCGCGCTTTAGCCTTGGCCTCATCAGCTTGTGTGTATGTGGCCTCGTGGTAAATCACATCCACACCCTTGACAGCCTCTATCACGCGCGTATCAAATTGTGTGTCCGAACAATAGGCGTAGCTGACCGAATGGTCGGCAGGTGTCGTGAGGCGTTCGTTGGCGATGACCGTACCCTCGGGTGTGACATAGTCGGCTCCCTCTTTGATGCTGTGGAGCATGCTGACGGGAATATTGTAAAATTGTGCCATTTCGCCGCGCAGGTGACGCAGCTTGGGTTTCTCGCGAAAAATGAAGCCTGTGCAGGGCACGCGATGATAGAGTTTGAATGTCTCGACCGTGACGGCCTTGTTTTCAAAGATGATGCCCGAGTCGGGGGTGATGGCGTGAAACTTGAGCTCGTAAGGACGTTCGCGGCAAAAAAAGTCGATGGTTTTTGACAGCACCTCGATGCCATCTTCAAATGTGTAGACGTTCACCTCGCCGGTCTTGTCGTTGAGCGCGAGAGTCGACAACAGTCCGGGCAAGCCGAGGCAATGGTCGCCGTGGAGATGAGAAATGAAGATGTTGTTGATGCGAGTGAATTTGAGTCTCTGTCGTCTCAGTGACAGCTGTGCGCACTCGCCGCAGTCAATCATCATGAGGTTGTCGCGAATGTCGAGCACCTGACAGCTCGGCAGGTGGCGCAGCGATGGGGTCGCCGAGCCGCAACCGAGTATGTTGAGTTCAAATTTGGCCATAGCAATGATGCAATAAGGGACGCCGCAACTCGTGGCGAGTATGGCGTCCCGGTGGTGCTGAGCCTTGATGAGGCTTATTTGATGACGCCGTGCGCCTTGAAAACTTTTTGTATCTTCTCTAATGCTGTCGTGACTTGGTCGCGGGTGTGCGTAGCCATGAGGCTGAATCTGATCAGTGTGTCATGGTCGGCCACGGCGGGAGAGACGACAGGGTTGACAAAGATGCCCTCTTCAAAGAGGTCGCGCGTGATGGCAAATGTCTTGAAGTTGTCGCGGATGTAG
>CAZKYR010000197.1:0-2857 GCA_964557035.1 uncultured Bacteroides sp.
TTTTCATTCTGTTGGTGTTTCGCCGGTCATGCCGGTCTTATACTTGATGATGTTTATGTCGCCCGACAGATTATACTTTTTGCCATCGGCGCCAACGGCTTTGATGACATAATAGTACACGCCCGAGGGGACATATTTGCCGTTGTATTTGCCGTCCCAGCCTTGTGACGGGTCGGTAAACGAACACATTTTCACTCCCCAGCGATTGAAGATGTCGCACTCAAACGACACAATCGATTTGTAGCTTACTTTCCACTCATCGTTGACCCCCTCTGACGCCTCGGGCGAGAATGCGTTGGGACAACGGAGTGCCGATTGGCCGATAGTGATCTCGTAGGTGTCGCTGTACCATTCGCAACTGCCGTCGGCATTGGCTGCGACAAAGCGCACATACACGGTTCCTTGTTCGCGAAATGTGTAGCTTGTCTCATCGCTGTTGATGCGTATGGTGATGTTCTCAAACTCGCTGTCTGTGGCAAATTGCCATTCTTTGAAAATGGCGGCATCTGTGGGGACTGCAGTGAATGTGATGTCAGCCGGTGCCGACCCGCCGAGTGCGTCGCCATCGGTGCGTTGCTCATTGTCGGCACCACGTTCCTCTTGCACGGCTGAGGTATGCGCTTCTACAGCCATGGCTTTGTAGGTAGTGGTTGTGGCTGAGTCTTCTTCGCCCCATTGCTTGAGAAAACGGTCGCCCCGCAGCTCAAATTGCGTGTCACATAGGGGTGCAGCGGTGTGAATTGTTGAGGACAGCGACTCATATTCGCTGTTGACGGGTGTCGATTGCCAATACTCGCTGTCGGCGTTCCACTGCAGGTTGTTGTAGGTGAGTGTGATGGCGCGGTTGAGGGTATAAGGTGCGCCGTTGATGCCATAATATGCTATGCGGTCGGCCGTGCCGGTAAAGTTGAGCTGTGCCATGCCGCAGTCTTGTTCGGTTGCGACGGTGAGGTCGTCAAACCGACAGGGATGATTGGCGTAGTTTACCACCCAGCAGTAGTAGGGGCGATCCCCCTCGGTGATGATGTAGCCCATGTCATCGGCCGACAGGGTGATGGTGTATGTGTTCCCATCGCGGGTCGGGGTAATCTCCTCGGCATAGCCACCACCAAGTGCGCTGTATCGCTGCCATGTCACGCTCTGAGATGAGGTGCATGACATGGTGACCCCCTCGGTGTCGTTGACTATGAAAATGGCATCGAGACCGGTCGATTTGTCGGGCTTATCGGTGATGACGGGGAGCCGGTTGCCGGCAAATCGGGGTGTGAGCGCGTTGGCCGACAGTGTGGTCATGCCGGTGAAAAGAGCGAATGTTATGACGTGTTTGAGTTGCATCTGATTTGGTCGTAAACTTCATTATATAACGTCGCGGCGACACCTTTTATTGCGTCGCGGGTGCTCTCAATTCACTGCCAGCAATTCGATGTCAAAGATGAGAGTTGATCCGCCCGGTATGCCCGGTTGATTGAGCCGGCCATACCCCTGTTCGGCAGGAATGTACACTTCCCATCGGTCGCCGGGATGCATTTGTTGCAACGCGATTATCCAGCCTGTGATGAGTCCTCGCAGAGCAAATGCCGGCGCTGTTCCTCCACGGCTGCTGTCAAATGTCTTGCCGTTGATGGTCTTGCCGGTGTAATGGACGGTCACCACGCTCCCGCGGTTGGGCGTAGCCGAGTCTGTGCGACCACGTTTGAGGACTTTGTAGAATATCCCTTTGTCGAGGGGCATCACACCCGGCTCGCGGCTTTTGTCAGCGAGCCATTGACGGTTTTTTGCTATATATTCGGGTTTGGCCATATCAAACAAATTTTTGAGGCATTGTCTTCACTCCGCGCAACCATGCGTCGGTGTCCATACGTTTTTTGCCGGCAGGTTGTAGCGACAAGATTTCGATGACATTGTCTGCTGTGTCTACAAACATGCGGTTGCGGTCGACCGTGATGCGTCCCGGCTCTACTGATGCCTTAGATGTAAGGGCAGTCTTGTATATCTTGACGTTTTCGCCATTGTCAAGGGTCGCGCGGGCTGCAGGATAGGGGGACAATCCTCTGACGAGGTTGTGAACACGTACTGCCGGGGCATTCCAGTCGATGGTCATGTCCTCGGCAAAGATTTTGGGTGCCGGGGTCGGCTCATCACCTCCAAGGAGTTGGTCTTGAGGTATCGGCTTGGCGGTGCCGTCTATGAGCGACGCAATGGTGTCGGCGGTGAGCTCGGCGCCAAGGTGCATCAGTCGGTCGTGTACGTCGCCGACATTGTCTTCAGGTGCTATGTCCACGCTGACTTGTCTGAGAATATCGCCGGTGTCAATCTCATGCTTGAGCAAGAAAGTGGTGATTCCGGTCACTGTCTCGCCATTCATGACTGCGCGGTTAATAGGAGCTGCGCCACGATATTGAGGTAAAAGCGACGCGTGCAGATTGAAGGTGCCCATCGGAGGCATTGACCATACCACCTCGGGGAGCATCCTGAATGCGATGACCACGAACAGGTCGGCGTTGAGCGAACGCAATTCGTCGACAAACGCAGGGTCTTTGAGATTGACAGGTTGCATCACTTTGAGCCCGTGCTCGAGAGCATATTGTTTGACGGGCGAGTGTAACAGCTTGTGGCCGCGCCCGGCAGGCTTATCGGGCATCGTGACCACACCGACAACATTGTATCCTTCACGACAGATGCGGTCGAGCGATTCGACAGCAAATTCGGGCGTGCCTAAAAAAACTATTTTCAAATCTTTCTTTTCCATTATACTCCGAGTTTTTCGAGATCAAAAGCTTGCCACAGCGGGTCGGCGGGGGCAGGCGCTTTGACCTCGATGATTTTGTGAGACACTGGGTGTTCAAATTTCACCGAT
>CAZKYR010000198.1:0-2850 GCA_964557035.1 uncultured Bacteroides sp.
GGCATCAGATATTCACGTGCTATGCTGTCAACCGTCGGCGCGTCGCGATGTTTTTGAAAATGATCCACTACGATTGCGCACACAGCAAGCAAAATGCGTCGCTTGTAGTTGGCCGATATGGTTGCTATTTCGTTGTTGAAATTAAAATAGATGATATTTTGTGCCGAGTAGCAGACCACTGCTCCGGACAGTGTGATCATCCAAACGAGCTGTAGCCAAATCATCATCAACGGGAGTAGCGCAAAGCTGCCATAGATCGCGTTATAACGGGTCACGTAAAGCTGGCCGCTGACAAAAAGCCACTGCAATATCAAGAATGATGTGCCGGCTACGATACCAGATATGATTGCATTGCTGAATTTCACCTTTGTGTTTGGTATCAGCATATACGCTCCGGCAAAAAATAGCCATATCAGCACTACCGACAGTGCGTCTAACATAAATGATACGACCGGAGTCATAAAATCAAACGGCAACAAGCGCTGGATAGCTGTTGACATGAAGACGGTGATACCTCCTGAGCAGATAATCAGTACGGGCAGAAGAATGAGAATGGCCGTATAGTCAGTGACTTTGCGCCATAGCGACCTCCCTTGTTTGACATTCCAAATGACATTGAAGGCATTCTCCACGTCAGATAATAGCGCTATCAGCGTCCACAACAAAAATGCGATGCCTACACCGACAAACAAGCCCTCGGATGATTGCGCAAGATATGAGTCAACAAAACCTATCATTGTCTCAAATTCCTGTCGCTGAGCCGGCATGATGTTGAGCATTTGGTTCGCGATGATGTTTTGAAAACCAAAACCACGCCCGATTGCAAACAGCAGCGCCAATGCGGGTACTATCGCAAGCACGAGCTTGTAGGTCAATGCACATGCACGTACCTGCAAGTCTGCGCTCAAAAATGAACGCACTGACAGATTGAGCGTTTTGAGAACCCGAACCTTAAGTGTATTGTTGTAGTCGGTCCATACGCCTGAGACGCAATAGTTGTATAAGCTCATTATTTTGTCAACGAGCGTCTTGCAGCGGCTTATAATATGATTTATCACTCGGGCCATGTCAGGTGCAAAGTTACTCATTTTATTTGGTTGAGTCATCACGTTATATAAAAAACTTTGAGGACATGCCAAACAATGATTTGGCATGTCCTCGTCTAATAGTATATTGTGAAGTAATGGTGGAGGTACCCTCACGGGCGCCGTATGCTTTAGTCGAGCTTATGAATTACCAAACCCGAACGGAGTTTGGGCTCAAACCATGTAGTTTTGGGAGGCATGATGTTGCCGGTGTCGGCAATATCCATCAGCTGCTGCATTGACACGGGATAGAGTGCGAGTGCAACTGCCATCTCACCGCTGTCCACACGGCGTTTGAGCTCGCCTAATCCACGGATACCACCAACAAAATCAATGCGTTTGTCCGAACGGAGATCGGTGATACCAAGTATGTCGCGGAGGATAAGGTCAGATGAGATAGTCACGTCAAGTACGCCAATCGGGTCTGCATCGTTGTAGCGGCCTTCGCGTGCGGTGAGCGAATACCAGTGACCGTTCAAATACAGAGCAAAGTTGTGCAACGCTTTGGGAGTATAAATCTCAGTACCCATGTCCTCTACGATGAAGTTCTCGCCGATTTTGGCAAGGAACTCTTCGGGTGTGAGGCCGTTGAGATCTTTGACAACGCGGTTGTAGTCGATAATCTTGAGGTGAGATGCGGGGAAAGCGACAGCCAGGAAGTAGTTATACTCCTCGTCACCTTTATGTTCGGGGTTGTTCTGTGCTTTCTCATTGCCTACAAGTGCGGCAGCTGCTGTGCGGTGGTGACCGTCGGCGATATAGAGATAGGGTATCTTCTCAAACTCGCGAGTAACGGTTTCAATCATTTCGGGGTCATCGATTACCCAGAAGTGGTGACCAAAGCCATCCTCAGCCGTGAAGTCATACTCAGGTTTGCCTGCAGTGACGGTGCGGATGATGGTCTCAAGCGCCTCATTGTCGGGGAAGGCAAAGAACACCGGCTCAACATTTGCGTTGTTGATGCGGACATGTTTCATGCGGTCCTCTTCTTTGTCGCGGCGTGTGAGCTCATGTTTTTTGATGTTACCGTTCATGTAGTCGTCGACATTGGCAGCGATGACAATGCCATACTGTGTACGGCCATCCATAGTCTGAGCATAGATGTAATAGTGCTCTTTGTCGTCTTGAACAAGCCAGCCCTTGTCTTGGAACATGTTGAAGTTCTCGACAGCCTTGTCATACACTTTGGGGTCGTGTTCGTCAGTGCCTACCTCAAAATCGATTTCGGGCTTGATGATGTGATAGAGCGATTTGGGGTTACCCTCGGCCTCTTTGCGAGCCTCCTCTGAGTTGAGGACGTCATAGGGACGAGATGCAACCTCCTCGATCATTTCTTTGGGGGGACGTACCCCACGGAATGGTTTTACTTTTGCCATGGTAAATAATAATGATTTAAAGGTTGATAATCTATTTAATGGGTTGGTGACAGAGCATGTCTGTCACCAACGCTGTTGTCATTTATTGCGAATGATAGTCTGTTCGCGATCGGGGCCAACTGAGATGATGGTCACCGGCACTCCAAGCTCACGCTCAAGGAATTCTACGTATGACGTGAACTTTTCGGGCAGCTGACCATAGTCGCGCATACCTGTGAGATCTTGTTTCCACCCGGGTAGCTCGGTATAAACGGGTTGTATGTTTGCATCGTTTACTCCAAACGGGAATCGTGTTGTCTCAACCCCGTCGATGCGATAGGCCGTACAAGCCTTGATCGTGTCAAAACCATCGAGAACGTCGCTCTTCATCATGATAAGTTGTGTAACAC
>CAZKYR010000199.1:0-2819 GCA_964557035.1 uncultured Bacteroides sp.
GAACGCAACCGCATGGCTGTGATGGGTAATCCTTCACTGAGCGACGTGCGTGTGATGATGGTTGGCGTCCGCAACAATGCGAGCACAGCCAAGGATGGCATCGTATGGCTAAACGAGTTGAAGGTCACTGAGTTTGATGAAAGCGGTGGTTGGGCAGCAAAAGCCAATGCCACGCTCAACATGTCTGACCTGGCCACCATCAATTTGGGCGTACACTCAGAGTCAGCCGGCTTTGGCAGCGTCGACCAGTCGCTCAACGAGCGGAGCATGGATGACTATTTGCAGTACAATGTCGCGGTGCAAGGCGATTTGGGTAAATTCTTGCCCGAAAAGGCCAAACTCTCCGCTCCCATCTACTACTCGGTCACAAAAGAGAAAACGTCACCGAAATATAACCCCCTTGACCAAGACGTGTTGCTTAAGGACGCCCTCGATGATGCGCCCGACAAGCATGCACGCGACTCGATACAGTCGTTTGCTATTGAGCGCTCGTCTATCGAGAGCTTCAGTATCTCAGGACTCAAATTTGATGTCCGGAGCAAAAATCCCATGCCGTGGGACCCTGCAAACTTCACGCTCAACTTCTCGTTTAACAAGCAGCACAAGGAGGACCCCAACACCGAGTATGAAAACACAAACGACTACAGGGGCTCGTTCCAATATAGCTACGCACCCTACGTCAAGGGGTTCAAACCGTTTGGAAAAATCAATTCCAAATCAAAGAATCTCAAATTCTTCAAGGAATGGGAACTCAACTGGTTGCCTAACAACATCACGTTCCTCACGTCGATGTCGCGCTATTACTATGAGCAGCAAACGCGTTCGGAGGTCGATGTGATGTTCCAGCTCCCGGTGTCAGTGTCTAAAAACTTTTACTGGGACCGACAGCTGACACTCAATTGGAATTTGACAAAATCACTCTCAATCACATTCAATTCAAACACCCAGGCCCGCATAGAGGAGACCGCCGGTGCGGTCAACAGCAAGTTGTTCCCCGACCGATACAAGCAGTGGAAAGACACTGTCTGGTCGTCTATCTTGTCGATGGGTACGCCATGGGCATACAACCAATCGATGACTGTGAGCTACAAGGCTCCGTTCAATCGCATCCCGGTTCTTGACTTTTTGACTGCCAACGGGTCGTACACCTCGACCTATCGCTGGGATCGCGGTGCGACAATCGACGGCGAACGCATGGGCAACAGCATCGTCTCACAAGTGACATGGAGTGCCGACGGACGATTTAACTTTGAGTCGCTCTATAAAAAGATTCCGTTTGTAAAAGATGTCGATAAGCGGTTCGCCTCATCGACACGTGCCAATACTGCGCCTAAGAAGCCCAAAAAGTATGAGCGAACATTCCAGCTCAAGGCTGACACCACCCTCCTCGTGCGTCACAATCTGCGCAACAACAAAGTAAAAGTGACGGCCACAACAGTCTCGGGCGAGCCGTTTGCGGTGCGCACACGCGTTGTAGATGCCAGCTCGATCGAGGTGCTCAACCGCGGTGACCAGTCAATCAAGATTGTTGTCGAAGAGATACTCAAAGATGACCGGACGGTGTGGCGCAACATCGGTGAACATGCTCTCAGGTTTGTGATGATGCCACGCAATGTGTCCGTACGTTGGAAACACAGCACGTCGCTCAACCTGCCGCTCTTCCGCCCCGACATAGGCAACATTTTCGGTCAGTCAAAATCCTACGGACCGATGTCTCCGGGTCTCGACTTTGCATTCGGATTCCGCGACGAGCATTACATCGACAAGGCTCTTGAGCGCGGCTGGCTCATCACAGACAACGGACAGACATCACCGGCCATGTGGTCCAAGACAGACGAAATCAACTTTGAGTTTACGCTCGAACCTATTCGCGGCCTCAAGATACAACTCACCGCCAACCGAACTGACAACCGTTCAGAGCAGATGCAGTTTATGTATGCCAATATGCCTGTGACATATTCGGGTTCATACACCAAAACCCATTGTGCAATCGGCACGGCTCTTGGGTCATCAAAGGCTGTCGACGGATATTATAGCGCACCGTTCGAACAATTCTTGTCAAACATCCCCGTGATTGCATCACGCATCGAGATGGAGTATGCCGGCGTGCGCTATCCCTCATCAGGCTTCTTGTCTGATCGACCCGAGGCCGGCATGGTGTATGACCCGGCTGTAGGTGAGGTTTCACGCACATCCTCTGATGTCCTCATCCCGGCCTTTGTGTCGGCCTACAGTGGCACAAATGCCAATACGACATGGCTCAATCCCTTCCCTGCCCTGTCGCATCTGTTGCCTAACTGGAATATCAAATATGACGGTTTTATCAACATCGGCAACCTGCGCAATATTTTCAAGACGTTCACACTCTCACACGCCTACCAGTGTACATATTCGGTCGGATCGTTCAGCTCATATCTCAATTGGGTATCAGTCGACGGCACACGCGGTTTCACGCTCGATGAGATGAGCGGGCAGCCGATACCATCCTCTCCTTTCAATATCTCATCTGTCGCAATCACCGAGAAGTTCGCACCCCTGATTGGCGTGAATGTGACGTTGAAAAACGACATTACGCTCAACGCCGAGTATCGCGACCAACGCACCCTGACACTCAACACCTCGGCCGGTCAGGTTGTGGAGGCAACCACCAAGGGCCTGACTTTTGGCGCAGGGTACAAGATCGTCGGCTTCAATACGATTCTCAAGATGAAAGGCTCACAGTCGGGTGTCAGCAACGACCTGACCCTCAACGCCGATTTCTCGTTGCAGAACAATCAGGCACTCATCAGACGCATCGAGTCTAACTATACTCAACCCAC
>CAZKYR010000200.1:0-2807 GCA_964557035.1 uncultured Bacteroides sp.
CCCCATGGTGACACGGGGGTTCGTGAGCCACAAATTTAGACAAATTTTTTGATATGCGCAAAAGGTGTCAGTTTTATTTTTCACTGCGAACCACGCTCTAAAATATCATTGGTCATTTTGTCGTTTATATTGGCCTCAATGTTCAGTAATTTGTGACGTTCACGCAGAAAAAGCTTAAATTTGCGGATAATTTTTACGTTTCTATTTGTCATTAATTTGTAACAAAATTGACACGGATTTGAACTATTCGAATCCTGTTTTGTTTTAGTTACAAACATTTGTTTCAACTACTAATCTAAAAATTCATCAACATGAAACGTATTTTCATCACTTTGTCAGTTGCAATGGCGGCAGCGGCCTCAATGAGCGCCGAGACTGTCGAGTCTATCAAATTTGGCAACATGGACAGCTGGATTACCCGCAACATCTCTGAGTCGCGCATCATAGGCGGCAAGGACAAGACGCTCTATGAGATTGGTCCGACGCAGACAATCAACGGCAACAAGGCATATACACCATTAGGCGGGTCGCCATGGGGCACCTCAAATGTATATGCCAAGGTCTGCGGCGTGGTCAAGGGGTCGAACACCGTGTCTCCGGCAGTGCGTTCGGGCGGCAACAAGTGCGCCAAACTGTCAACAGTGATGGAGCATTGCAAGGCCATCGGCATCATCGACATCAATGTGGTGGCTGCGGGAAGCATTTTCACCGGGCATATCATCGAGCCGGTCACCTCCACCTCTGACCCGTATGCCAAGATGGACATGGGCATCCCGTTCACCAAGCGTCCCGACTACTTGCAATTTGACTACAAGGTTGATATACCTAAAAATGCCACCCGTGTGTATAGCAGCGGTTTTGGCAAACAAAAAACATACGACGGCGCTGACAAGGCCGAGGTCTTCGTGCTCTTGCAACGTCGTTGGGAAGACGCCGACGGCAACATTCATGCCAAGCGTGTCGGCACCGGTCGCGAGCGCTATGGCAGCTCGACCAACGGTTGGGTGAACAGCCATCGCCTGCCGATATATTATGGCGACATCACGGGCACACCTCAATACAAGTCATACATGGGCCTGATCTCAAAAGAGAACAGCTACTATGCCCGCAACTCAAAAGGCAAAATGGTGCCGGTGATCGAGGAGGGTTGGGATAGCGCGGATGCGACACCAACACATGTCATCGTCATGGCCTCATCGGGCAGCGGCACGGCCTATGTCGGCACAGTGGGAATGTCGATGTGTGTTGACAACTTTGGGTTTGTCTACAAGTAAAAAATAGAATTTTTAGATAGTTAGTTGACGATCAAGAGGGTGTGACGGTTACAAGCCGTCGCGCCCTCTTATCTTTTGCAAAGACTGAGGTCGCGCTGGCAGCGTTTCATATCTAACTTGCTCTCGCCTCTGAGTTGGTTCATCGGGCCGGTGACAAAGTCGCGTTCACGGGCGTGAGGGTGGGGGATGACCAGGCGCGGATGCTGCATGGTGACACCTTGAATGTCGATGATGTCGATGTCGATGTTGCGGTCGATATACCCTCCGCAGGCATCGCGGTGGGGTGTCGCGCCGAGTGCGCGCTCGATCGACTGCAACGTGTCGAGCAGCTGCAGCGGTTCAAGCTGTGTGTCAATGGCAATGACGCAGTTGAGAAAACGATTTGGTGAATCAAACCCCCACGGCTCGCTGATAACCATGTCGCTGCGGCGCAGCGTCAGAGGGTCGCCGGCCCGATGTGCTATCATGTCGATGGCGCGCTCGATGATGGCACGGCTGTCGCCTGTGTTTGACCCGAGGCCGATGTACGCGGTGACCCAAGTCATGCTGATGTGACCAATGCGACGGCTTGTGCGGCAATCCCTTCGCCGCGGCCCGTGAAGCCGAGATGTTCGGTGGTGGTGGCTTTGACCGATACAAAGTCGGCGTCAATGCCCAAGTCAGCTGCCAGCGTAGCTGTCATCGTGTCGATGTAGGGCGCAATCTTGGGGCGCTGGGCGATGATGGTGACATCGACGTTGACCGGACGATAGCCGGCCTCGTTGACGATCTCAACGACACGTCTGAGCAGTCGGCGCGAGTCGGCGCCTTTCCATTGCGGGTCGGTGTCGGGGAAGTGGTATCCGATGTCACGGCGGCTCACCGCGCCGAGCAGAGCGTCGCACAGCGCGTGCAGCGCGACATCGGCATCGCTGTGACCGAGCAATCCTAACGGAGAGTCGATTTTGACCCCGCACAGCCACAGCTCGCGATCCTCGACAAGACGGTGGACGTCAAATCCGTTACCTATCCTGTACATGGCTCAGCGACGTTTGCCCAACAGCTCGCGCAGACCATCCATGTCAAATGTGAGGGTGAAGCGCAGAGTCTGGTCGAGTGGTGATGTCTGGGCGGTGGCGAGCATGTAGGATGCGTCGAGGCGCACGACGTTGAGCGAGAAGCCAGCGCCAAAGCCAAAGTACTGGCGGTTGCCCTTGAACTGGCTCTCGTGATAGTAGCCGGCGCGCACAAAGAACTGCTGGTTGTAGCTATACTCCGCTCCGATCGAATAGGTAATCTCGCGCAGCTCCTCCTTGGCGCCACCGGGGGCGTCGGAGAATGATTTGAAAATGCCCGTGATGGGCGACATGTTCTCCCAATTCTCGAGCGCGTCGAGATACTGAGCCTGTCCCTCGGTGGTGTCCATGTCATAGTCGCTTTCGCGCGGACGGGCGGGTACCAACAGTTTGTTGAGGTCGAGCGAGAGTGCCAGCGTGTGGTAGTCGGCCAGGGGGAACTTGAAGGTTGTGCCCAGACGCAGGTTGGTGGGCAGGA
>CAZKYR010000201.1:0-2787 GCA_964557035.1 uncultured Bacteroides sp.
GCCATGTCGACACCACCGGACGATGTACGGAGGTGAGACAGGTCGACGGCAGCACATACTTCAGATTTGAGTATGACGTCGACCCCGGGCTGAGAGCCAAAGGCTATCTCACTGTTGAAAAAGGGTCGGTGACCGTCAACGGCGTCAGCCTCACCGTCTGCGACAGCGCAGAGAACGCATTCAGCGTCGCCATCATCCCCTACACTTTTGAACATACGAACTTCAGAGACATCAGAGTCGGCAGCCGCGTCAACCTCGAGTTTGACATCATCGGCAAATATCTCGCCGCACTGATGAAACACAACTGACACCTTGAGGGTGTGCCGCCTGCGCGGCACACCCTCTTAACTTATATCAATTTCACTTATATTAAATTATTCACCTTCAACTTATCACACTCACCTATGGGAGGATTTTTCGGAGTAGTAAGCAAGACACCTTGCCGCACAGATCTCTTTTACGGGACTGACTACAATTCACACCTCGGAACACGCCGTGCTGGCATGGCGACCTATGATCATGAGGCAAAAATCTTTTGCCGCTCGATTCACAGTCTCGAAAGCACTTATTTCAGGACTAAATTTGAACACGAGCTCGACAAATTCAAAGGCAACATCGGCGTCGGCATCATCAGCGACACCGACCCGCAGCCCATCATCATCAACTCGCACTTAGGCAAATATGCCATTGTCACGGTTGCCAAAATCAACAACATCGACGAACTCGAAAAAGAACTGATCGACGCCGGCGTACACTTTGGCGAGCTCTCGAGCGGTTCGACCAATCAAACCGAGCTCGTGGCACTGCTGATCAACCGGGGCGCCACCTTCAAAGAGGGCATCGAGAATGTGTACAACAAAATCAAAGGCTCGTGCTCGATGCTCATTCTCACCGAGGACTCGATCATTGCCGCCCGCGACCGACTCGGCCGCACACCCATCATCCTCGGCCACAAAGAGGGAGCCTATGCCGCCACATCGGAGAGCACCGCGTTCCCCAACCTCGGATATGAAATACTGCGCGACTTAGGGCCCGGCGAAATCGTACAAATCACACCTGACGGCGTCACACAGCTGCGCGAGCCGGGGAAAGAGATGCAGATTTGCTCGTTCCTGTGGGTCTACTACGGCTTCCCCACATCAACCTACGAGGGGAAAAATGTCGAGGAGATGCGATTTGACACAGGGTGGCGCATGGCCAAGTCTGATGACACCGACGTGGACTGTGGATGCGGCATCCCCGACTCGGGTGTCGGCATGGCACTTGGCTATGCCGCCGGCAAAAATGTTCCCTATCGCCGTTGCATATCTAAATACACCCCGACCTGGCCCCGTTCGTTCATGCCCTCTAACCAATCGATGCGCGACCTCGTGGCCAAAATGAAGCTCATCCCCAACCGCGCTGTCCTCAAAAACACCCGCGCCCTGTTCTGCGATGACTCAATCGTGCGCGGCACTCAGCTCAACGACAATGTGACAGTCCTCTTTGAGGACGGCGCAAAAGAGGTGCACATGCGCATTGCCTGTCCGCCGCTCATCTACGGATGCCGCTACATCGGCTTCACCTCTTCAAAGAGTGACATGGAGCTGCTGACGCGCCGCATCATCGAGGAGCTCGAAGGAGACCCCAACAAGAATCTCGACAAATATGCGACCACCGGCACCCCCGAGTACAACACGTTGGTAGAGAAAATCCGCGAGCGCTTCAATCTCACCAGCCTCAAATTCAGCACGCTCGAGGATCTCATCGCCGCCATCGGCCTGCCGAAATGCAAAGTGTGCACACACTGCTTTGACGGCTCGAGCCACTATTGATTACTCTGAATAAGACCCCTATAAATGACAAGACGACAACGGTGTCCCGCACCACAGGGCACCGTTGTCACTTTTTTCACACAAATCTTCATGACATCAGTCATCACGTCGCGCCCATCGCAAAAAAAATAAAAAAAAACGAGGTGCAAGATGTCGCGAGATGACAAAATTTTATCTAACTTTGCGGTCAAAATCAGCGGGTATGATCGCGCCCGGTTCAAAAACCCTTAATATCTATCCATTCAGACCATTAACCAAATGACAATCGAGATTCCACGCCACAAAATCTGGCTCGGCGCCAAAGACTACATCATCATTCTCATCGGCATTGCGATGTATTGCTTCGGGTTCACCGCTTTCATCAACGTGGCACTCCCGCAAGACAACCGCGTCGTCATCGGTGGCATCGCCGGTTTGTCGCAGGTATTTGACCTTTTGACGACCAATGCATTTGGCTTCAGCACCCCCTACGCGGCCGTCATGTTTGGCGTGAATGTCCTGCTGTTAGTGTGGGCTATCAAAGCTGTCGGTCGCACATTTGTCGTCCGCACGGTGTTCGGCGTGACGGCACTGACGCTTATCATCGCCTTCATGCAGCCCCTTTTCACCGAGCCGCTTGTCCCCAACATTGAGCCGATGTTGCTGGTCATCATCGGCGCCGTCATCGGTGGCATCGGCATCGGCATGGTCTACTCGCACAACGGCTCCACCGGCGGCACCGACATCCTCGCCGCCATGGCCTCGCGCAAACACGACATCTCGATGGGCCGCATGATTCAAATCTGTGACGTCGTCATCATTTCAACCTCAATCGTCATCAAAAGTGCTTACGTCGAGGGGTACTCCTTTGACACTGCCGTAGAGCCGGTGTTCTACGGTGTCCTTGTGCTTGTAATCCTCCCTTCACTGGCCGACTGGATGATCAACGCCACAAATCAGGCCGTCCAATTCACCATCATCTCAAAACATTGGG
>CAZKYR010000202.1:0-2753 GCA_964557035.1 uncultured Bacteroides sp.
GCAGTCGCCCTGACCGACCAACCGACAATCGGCATTGATACACCTGACGATCTTGAAAACGCAATAATATATTGTAAGGAAAATGGCTATTGATCGTACAGTAGCGCCGTTGACTCACAGCGTCACGTCGTTCAACATACCTCAACCCCGGGTGCACACCCTCCCGAACGGGGTGATGATGAAGCTGTTTAACCGGCCAGGTCTTGATGTGTGCCGCATAAACATTGTGTGGGACGAAGGTGCACATTCGCCTCGAATGTTGCTGCACACCCAACTGATGAACGGCACTATAAGCGAAGGCACTTCGCAGATGTCGCCGGCTGAAGTGACCGACTTCATTGAGTTTAACGGCGCATGGCTTCAAGCAGTCAGCGATGACCACAGCACCAACCTGACCGTTCATGTTCTCGGGCATAGATTAGAGGCACTTATGCCCGTAATTCGCTCCATCATCACGGACCCGATCTTTGACAACGACGCTTTTGAGGCGATGCGCGACAAGATGATAGCAGAGACTGAAATTAAGCGCGGACGTGTCATCAATCAGGCACAGGCACTCAATGGCGCCATGATGTTCGGCAAAGATTCGGTCAGAGCCTATATTCCAACTGCGGCTGACTACAAAAGTGTGTCACGCGAACAGATTATTGACTCCCACCGACAGCTTTATCTTGGCATGAGGCCGACCATTTATGTGACCGGCGACTTGTCAGACAGTCAGCAAAAGGTGCTCATTGATACGTTAGGGAAAATCGAATTTGGTGCTGACAGCCCAACACCCGTAAAGCCGTTGAGCCCTGACGCGGCAAACATGCGGACAGTCGTACATGTGCCTGACACGATGCAAAGCGCTATCATCATGAGCATCCCGACGATTGAGCGTAAACATCCCGACTTCATCGCGCTGAGATTGGCCGTGATGGGTCTTGGCGGCTATTTCGGCAGTCGCTTGATGTCAAATATTCGCGAAGATAAGGGGTACACCTACGGCATCTCAGCCTCACTTCCGGGATTTCGCGAAGGGAGTTACATACAGATCACGACTCAGGCAGCGTGCGAGTACACTGATGCTGTGATAACGGAGATCGGTCTGGAGCTCGAAAAGATGAAAAACAATCCGCCGGCTGGTGATGAGCTAAACGTGCTCAAACGCCATGCGATGACAACGTTGTTGACTCAATTTGACAACCCATACGCTGTCACTGACCACTTTATATCGCGCCAGACACTGCATATACCCGACGACTACATTGCACGGCAGGTTGAGGTGATAAATAATCTCGATTCGGAGACATTGGCAAAAATGGCACTCCAATATTTTGATACTGACCGAGTTTATACGGCCATCGCCACCAAATGAAAAATATTTTTAACAAAAACGGATTGATTGTTTTGCTGAACAAATAGTTTGATGTAACTTTGCGTTAGAATATGGACGCCACAAAAGAACTGATGGCTGCACGAATGGCCTTGACCGACTACATGGACAAGCATCGCATGCGTCACACACCCGAGCGGTTCGCCATACTGGAGAAAATATTCGGGATGACCGAACACTTTAGTGTAGACGAGCTGTATAAAATCATGTGTGACAGCGAGTGTCGTGTCAGCCGTGCGACGGTTTACAATAGCATTGAGTTGCTCGAGCGTGCCGGTTTGGTGAGAAAGCACCGGTTTGACAACCGCACGGCACAGTACGAGAAGGTCAACTGCATCTCATCTGTGAGCCACCATCACCTGATTTGTCGCGTTTGCGGCAAAGTGCGTGAGATGCGCGACTCAGAGGCATTGAAAGCCATCGAGAACCGTCAATTTCCATCGTTCAAGGCCGACTATGTTCAATTGTACGTATATGGTGTCTGTTCGCGCTGTCAGCACAGACAACGGCACCGGAGCGATGAAAAATAACAGTTAGAAACTAATTGTAACTAAACAGCATAAGGATAATGAAAGTAGATGTACTTCTCGGATTGCAATGGGGAGATGAAGGAAAAGGAAAAGTAGTCGATGTCCTCACACCGCGATATGATGTTGTTGCCCGTTTTCAAGGAGGCCCCAACGCCGGCCATACCCTCGAGTTCGATGGCAAAAAATATGTGTTGCGCTCAATCCCGTCAGGTATCTTTCAACACGGTCAAATAAATATCATCGGCAATGGTGTCGTGCTCGACCCGGTGTTATTCAAAGAAGAGGCCGAGGCTCTTGAAGCATCAGGCACTAACCTCACAAAGGTGTTGAAAATTTCTAAAAAAGTGCATCTTATCATGCCGACTCACCGTATACTCGATGCTGCAAACGAGCGAGCTAAAGGTGGTTCGAAAATCGGCACTACCGGCAAAGGCATCGGCCCGACATACACCGACAAGGTGTCGCGCAACGGTCTGAGACTCGGTGATATATACGAGGATTTTGACAATAAATATAAGTCAGCGCGCAATCGCCATCTCAGCATCCTGGAGCAATTGGGCGAGCACCCCGACCTGACTGAGGCCGAAGCCAAATGGTTTGAGGCGATAGAGTATCTAAAACGGTTTGAGATAATTGACAGCGAGTATGTGATAAACGAGCTGATTAATCGCGGCAAATCGATTTTGTGCGAGGGTGCTCAGGGCACGATGCTCGATGTCGACTTCGGGTCATATCCGTTTGTCACTTCGTCCAATACCATCTGTGCCGGAGCATGTGTCGGATTGGGTGTAGCACCCAATCGCATCGGTGAAGTGTTTGGCATTTTCAAAGCCTATTGCACTCGC
>CAZKYR010000203.1:0-2751 GCA_964557035.1 uncultured Bacteroides sp.
GATGTTTTTGGAATGAATTTTGAAATATTTCTCGTTGTGAAAACCGTATTTCATAACGGATTGCAAAGTTAGCGATTTTTGATTAAATGCACAAGCTAAAATCAGGATTACGTTTAAAAATGATGTTTAAGCTTCGTGTGGCTTATATTTAAATTGATATTTTGACTCCATGAGGCTGATGTGTGAATTTCGTTTTGATTTGCGCAAAAAAAAAGTCCGGCCACGTGTGGTGACCGGATGTTTGAATTCGTTTGCTGGAGGCTATATCATTCCAGGTTCGCCCGTTTTTTCTCGTAGTCTGAATAGTCTGACGCGTATGCACCCGAGTAGTGAATATATCCGCTTTTGTCCCCTTCATAGACTTCATACCAGCCATTGTTGAGGTCAAACATCGAGTCATATTTACATGGGATGCATGCGATGCCATCTCCGTCAATCACGCCATATTTGCCGTCACGCATCACGATATATAAGCCTGCGTCATTGGGCCAACCGCTCATTTTATCATAGATGAATCCGGTGACGGGGACATTTTGATTGTTTATAAGTCCCCACAGGCCGCCATATTTGGCCGGTGCCACATTGGTGAGCTTGGAGAACTTCTCGGCATCTTCATACTGGTATTGGATGACGAGATAGTATTTGCCTTCGCCGTCCTGCGCATGGTATCCTATGAGGTTTGAGCCGTCGGGTGCATAAGTAGGCTCGGGATATTCTCTCGGAATTTGAGCCGAGATGCTCAATGTGGCCGTAATGAGAGTCAATAAAAGCAGTGCCTTTTTCATAGCTATGGTTGTGGGGTTGTAAATTTGTGTTGGCGTAGCAATATAATCTATGTTAGAACAGATAGGCAACTTTGACCGACCATGTGCGGCTGCGGGCCGAGAAATTGTCAAGCAATTTTGTGCGGGCGCAGAAAGTCATGCCCCACTCGTATGAGCCTTGTATCTGCCAGCGACGATGCAGCTCGACACCGACACCACATTGCAGTCCGAGTGAGCCAAGAGGATACTCTATCGCATCGATGTCGTTGTGAGCGACAGTGAACGAGACGACCGGGCCGCCGAAGACATAAGGGGCGATGACATCCTCGAGTCCGCCCATGCGTGTCCATTTAAATCTCAGGTCAATCGGGATGTCGATGTTGTGAAGATAAACGCGTTCTCGACCGTATCCGTCAAGGGCCCACACGGGACGTTGACCGAGGTCGAGGGTGGCACCGCGTTGGGTGTATTGCAGGCCGATGTCGAGACCGAATCCGATGCCGGGAAACATCATCTCTCCCACAATGCCGGCTTGATAGCCTATGCTCGGGTCGATGTCAAACAACTTTTGATTGAATCGCAGGGTGGTGTAATCGACTCCGACAATAGGGCCGTATCTAAATTGTGCATCAGCTCGCTGCGGAGCTATCAACGTGATGACGGCAAGGATCAGTATTGCTATAATTTTGCGCATCGGAGGGTCATTTTGAGTTGGTGATGATGTCGACGGCTTGCTCCGGGGTGACGGTTTGCTGCGTGCCATCGGTCATGTTTTTGAGTGTGAGAGTGCCGGCGTTCATCTCGGTCTCGCCAATGATGGCAACAAATTTGATTTTGAGACTGTCGGCATGCGACATCTGTTTTTTGATTTTGGCTGACTCGGGATAAATCTCGGCCGCAATCCCTTTTTGACGCATCTGCTTGATGACTTTCATTGATGCGAGTTCCTCGGCTTTGCCAAAGTTGACAAACATGACGTCGGCAGCGCTGCCAAGTGTGGCGGGGTAGAGGTCGAGCGTGTTGAGGACGTCGTAGATGCGGTCGGCGCCAAACGAGATGCCAACACCTGACACGCCCGGCATGCCGAACACGCCGGTCAGGTTGTCATATCGGCCGCCGCCGGTGATGCTGCCGATTGCGACATCGCGGGCTTTGACCTCGATGATGGTGCCGGTGTAGTAATTGAGGCCGCGGGCGAGCGACACGTCAAGCTCGAGGTCGGCGGTCAGACCCAGGGCTTGAGTCTGCGTGATGACTTCGCGCAGCTCGGCGACGCCGAGTGTGCCGGTCTCAGAGGGCGCGAGTAGAGCGGCAAGTTTGTCAAGGCGTTGATCGGTGGTGCCGTCGATGGCGAGTATCGGTTGCAGCGCGGCGATAGCTTCGGGCGATAGTCCGCGCTCGGCCAGTTCGGCATTGACATTCTCGATGCCGATTTTGTCTATCTTGTCGATTGCGACGGTGATGTCGATGATGCTGTCGGGAGCACCTATGAGCTCGGCGATGCCGGCAAGTACTTTGCGGTTGTTGAGCTTGATGGTGATTCGTATGCCCAGACGGCTAAACACGTCGTCGATCATCTGCAGCAGCTCCACCTCGTTGACAAGCGAGTCTGAGCCGATGACGTCGGCGTCACACTGATAGAACTCGCGGTAGCGTCCTTTTTGCGGACGGTCGGCGCGCCACACGGGCTGTATCTGATAGCGTTTGAACGGGAACTGGATATCACCCCGGTGTTGCACGACATATCGGGCAAACGGCACAGTGAGGTCGTAGCGTAGGCCTTTTTCGCTGACAACGGATGTCAGTTTGACATATTCGCCGTCAGCAACCATCTGCGGGTCGACACCGCGTGTGAAGTCGCCCGAATTGAGGATCTTGAAGAGCAGTTTGTCTCCCTCCTCACCATATTTGCCCATGAGCGTGGACAGATTTTCCATTGCCGGAGTCTCGATCTGGCTGAATCCGTAGAGCCTGAAAACCGTGCGGA